>NZ_JAGYFZ010000072.1:0-30884 GCF_019946675.1 Pseudomonas sp. BF-B-15 | reverse complement strand
CACATTGTTTTTGTGTTGTTCTTAGCTCTGTTGTGCTGCCTTAAGGCACTTCAAGTCGTTGAAGTCTTTGCGCACTCCTTCGATTTTTTTCAGCAGCCGCTGGCGTTGAGCCGGTGTGCTTTCGGCCATCAAATCCACAAACAGGCTTCGTGCCTGAGCTTCGGTGTTGGCGTAGGCCTTGCGGTAATCGGCTGTCCATAAGCTCTCGCGATTCACCAGAAGCGTCTCGATGCGCTGTGGGAATCCAGGACTCTGACGCTGCGCAACCGCCGCGCTGAACTGTTTCTGCCAATGCACGCGGTTGGCGATCCATTGCGTGTTCTGGTCGCCCAACGCATTTGACCAGGCAACGACCCGTTGTTGTTGGGGCTGGCTCAGCGGTCCGATCCAGCCATCCAGACGTTTTTCCATGCGCTGGCTACGTTCCTTGATCTGCTGAACGAGCGACGGTTTTACGTAGTCCTGCTGGCGTTTGCGCTGGTCCTTGGCGAAGGCTTCGTTCATTTCCGCGACTTGTTTGTCGTCCAGCCCCTGCAACAACTCGATGGCCGACGGGGTGATTTCCCGGGCAGTCTGGGCGATGGCTTGTTTGGCTTCCTGGGTGCGGGATTGCAGCGCGGCGTCGGTGACCTGATTGGTTTCGACCATCACCTGCAAACGGTCCAGCCAGTCGAGATAGCCTGGCAGTTGCGTGGTGCAGTGCCAGCTCAGGTGTTCCTTGAGGCGCTCGTTGAACCAGCCTTTCTGCTCGCCGTTCATGTCCAGGTAATCGCTGAGCGTCCACGGGATGATCACGTCGAGGTTGCGATAGGCCAGACCCATGCGGCTGCAGGCACCGAGGGCAAGACTGAGAGTGATGACGACAGCGAGACACTTCAACCAGCGCGACATGGGCGAGTCCTTGCGAAAGCGTAGGTTCTCATGTGATCGCAGGATGAGCCTGCCAGTTCAGCCAATCAATAAAACGCGCGTTCAGCCTTGAGGGTGACCAGGCCATCGCACTGACTGTTGTGCCCGGAATAGGCGGAGCTACCGGCGAATGCTCGGCATCGAGGGCCGTTCGTCGATTTTTGAAATATTGATGGGGTTTGGCGGGGGGGTGCGGGGAGGGTTCCAGTCCAAGCGCTTCGAAGCTCAAAGCGCTTAGGGACCAGGTAACGCGGGTGTTATTTTTTGCCCAAGGTAATCTGCTTGGACGGGCCGAACGTCTGGCCGCTGACGCCTTTGGCAATTTGCTGGATCTCGCCGCCGGATTTGAGGAACGCAGCAATCTGATTGTTGATCGATTCGCTGGTTTCAACGGCTGGAGCTGGCTTTGCTTTGCTGGTGGATGCTTTTACGCGCATGGCGGCCATTAACCTGTAGAAAATTAACTTGGCCACGCATCGTACAGGAAATACTTGACAATTGCTTGGCAAATATCCCCCTGAAATACACATCACAAAAGCGCTATTAATCGCAAGTTATTATTCGAGTTATGTCCCTAAGCTGCTGTTTTAAATAAGAACATCGGTAGGGAAGAATGGATTTTTACCTGGCTGGAAGGGCGATGAATCGACAGGTCGGCCTGACGAGCGGCCAGACCCGCCTGTCAAACCCCAGGAAAATTAAGGCCCCCAGAGGATTTTCTCGCGCCACCGGGCCGGGCGCCGAACGCGGCCTGCAAAAACGGGTAGAATGCCGCCCACGCAATGAGGGTATTGGAAATGGCTTTAGTCGGGCGTTACAACAGTTTGCAAGTGGTTAAACACACTAACTTCGGTTTATATCTGGACGGTGGTGCGGACGGCGAAATCCTTCTGCCTAATCGTTATATTCCCAAAGATATTCCCAGCGAAGATGAAGACTGGCTCAACGTTTTTATTTATCTGGACAGCGATGACAAACTCATCGCAACTACCGAAAAGCCGAAAGTTCAGGTCGGTGAATTCGCCAGTTTGAAAGTCGTTGAAGTCAACAGCATCGGCGTCTTCCTGGATTGGGGCTTGCCGAAGGATCTGTTGCTGCCGTTTTCCGAAGAAAAGCGTCAGATGACCGCGGGCGAGTACGTCGTGGTGCACGTCTACCTCGACAAGCACACCCGTCGTATCACCGCTACCGCGCGTCTGGACCGTTACCTGGACAAGACCCCGGCCAACTACACCCCTGGCCAGGAAGTTGATCTGCTGGTTGCCGAAGCCACCGATATGGGCTTCAAGGCAATCATCAACAACAAGCACTGGGGCTTGATCCACAAGAACGAAATCTTCAAGTTCATGCGCGCCGGTAAAGAAGAGAAGGGCTTCATCAAAGAAGTCCGTGCCGACGGCAAGATCAGCCTGAGCCTGCAACCGGTGGGCGAAGAAGCCGCCACCAGCCTGAACTCGAAGATCCTCGCCAAGTTGCGCGACAACAACGGCGCGCTGCCGGTGAGCGACAAGAGCGATCCGGCGGTGATCACCAGCATGTTCGGTGTCAGCAAGGGCAACTTCAAGAAGGCCATCGGCGCTTTGTACAAGAATGGCCAGATCGTCATTCATGCCGATCGCATTGAACTGAAGTGACGTCGCGCGAGATGGCGTCCGTGGTGACTTGAAGGTCTCCCACAGGCTACTTTTTCTGGCCATCTGGTTAATAATCGACAGCATAATTATTTGCCCCGACCTTGAGTCGGGGCTTTGCTTTCTACTGTGAGTCACTGCCATGGATTGTATTGTCGAGGTGTTCCGGTGAGCGCCAGCCGGCGTAGCGCCGATGGGTTTGCCCTGCAAGTGATGGTCGGGTTGTGCCTGATCTGGGGCGTACAGCAAGTCATGATCAAGTGGGCGGCGCCGGACATCGCGCCAGTCATGCAGGCGGCCGGTCGGTCAGGCATTTCTGCGTTGCTTGTAGGATTGCTGATCTGCTGGAAGGGCGGTTGGGATCAGGTCAGCCATACGTGGCGCGGTGGATTACTGGCCGGCGCGCTGTTTGGACTGGAATTTTTCTTCATTTCCGAAGGCTTGCAGCTGACCACGGCCGCACACATGTCGGTGTTCCTTTACACGGCGCCGATCTTCACCGCGCTGGGCGTGCACTGGCTGTTGCCGAGTGAGCGTTTAAGGCCGGTGCAATGGTTGGGGATTTTTCTGGCGTTTGTCGGGATTGCCATCGCGTTTGCCGGCGGGGTGTCCTGGGACAACCTCGATCACCGCATGTTGATGGGCGATGCACTGGGCGTATTGGCCGGTGCCTCCTGGGGGGCGACCACGGTCGTGGTGCGGGCCTCGCGCCTGTCGGAAGCGACAGTGACGCTCACGTTGTTCTATCAGTTGATTGTCGGTTTCGTCGGCCTGCTGCTGATCGCGATGCTGAGTGGCCAGGTTACCCACGTCAGTCTGACTACCGTGGCCGTGGCCAGCGTGCTGTTCCAGGGGCTGGTGGTCTCGTTTTTCAGCTACCTGACGTGGTTCTGGCTGTTGCGCCGGTATCTGGCGGCGAACCTCGCGGTGTTTTCGTTCATGACGCCGTTGTTCGGTGTCACGTTCGGCGTGGTGTTGCTGGGTGAGGCGCTGAGTCTCAACTTTGTCATCGGTGCCGTGCTGGTGCTGCTCGGCATTACGTTTGTCAGCGCTGAGCAGTGGGTGCGCCGTCGTTTGCGCAAAGCCCTTGGCCAGCAGTGACCGGTCAACCCAGGGTGTCGATTCAGGCCCAGGCGATTGCCTGAGCTAATGGTCAGGTATTTTGATCAATTCAGTAACAGATCATTGCGGATTTTGCCGAGCATTTCGTAGGACTTCGGACTATTATCAGTGCGAAGGGGCTACAGAATTTCAGCCGCTCGGCACTACCCTGAAGGGGGCACCATGAAAGAGAAAATTCAAAACTGGCTGCATGACCTGGGTGTCGCACTCGGTTTGATCGAACCGCCTCTGCAACCTGTGCCTATTCGCACTGACGATGAACAGCGTCGACGCCAGCAGCGTCGTCGGTAACGTCAAGGTCTGGAACACCGCAGCCGTGTTGTAGCAGCTGTCGACGGCTGCATTCGGCTGCGTAGCAGGTGTAAATTCAAAAAACGGGCGAAATCAGTGTCGCCCGATCTCCATCAAAAACCGACTCAGATCTTTCGCCGTCCTGGCGATTTTGAGCATCCGCTCTTCTTCGGCGCTAAATGCCTGTTGTTTTCCCTGATGTCGAGTACAGCAGGCTTCAGCCATGCGAGCGCTGCCACTCATCAATCATCGTGCGCAGATGTTCTCCGGAAAAACTGCCGAAATGCCCGCCATGCACGGTGCGGATCGGCAACTCACGCAAGCGCTGCAGACTGCGTGCGTAGTCGTCGAGGTTGGAATGGTAAGCGTCTTCGATCAGCGGCCCGTCGTAGATGATGTCGCCGCTGAACAGGGTTTCGGTCGCCGCTTCATACAGGCTGATGCCACCCGGTGAATGTCCCGGCGTATGCAGTACCTGCAACACGCGATTGCCCAGATCCAGCACGTCACCTTCCTCGATCATTCCCGTGGCCGGCGCGGCTTTGACCCGGTACTCGGCGTAGCACAGCGGGCAATCAGGATGCGCCTCGAACATATCGTCGCCGACAAATGCCCGGCTCAAATCGTTTTCGCCGTCAGGTGCCGCCAGGATGTCGGCCTCGGCGGGATGGACCAGGCGTTCGGCAAATTCGTGATGGCCGGCGATGTGGTCGAAATGGCAATGACTGGCCACCGCCACCAATGGCCGTTCGGTGATCCACGGCAGTTGCTCGCGCAGGCTCACCAAACCGGAGCCGCTGTCCAGCAGCAGGTCTTTGTCACGGCCCTGAATGTGCCAGAGGTTGCAGCGGTAGAAGGGACGGATGTAAGGCTCGTGAATCAGACGGATGCCGTCGCTGAGTTGCTTGACCTCGAACCACTGATCGCGAGAAACAATCTTCATCAAAGGTTTTCTCCAGACGAAAAAAAACGGGTGTGGCAACCGACGCCACACCCGTCGAAGAAAGCATCAAGTCGTTATATTCAGCTTAGATGGCGTTCGCCACCGCAGCCGGGCGGCGAGACATCAGGCTCACCACAATGAAGCTCACCAGACCTGCGAGCAGGCTGTAGTAGATCGGGGTGTTGGCATCCAGACCGTCCTTTACCATGAACAGCAGAGCGGTTGCGAAGCCCAGGCCCATGCTGGCGATGGCGCCGGCGGTAGTGGCGCGTTTCCAGAAAATCGCACCCATCAGCGGGATCAGCATGCCGCCGACCAACAGGTTGTAGGCCAGGGTCAGGGCGCTGATCACATCGTTCACCACCAGGGCGATACCCAGCACGACAATACCGGTCAGCAGCGTCACCAGGCGGTTCAGGCTCAGGCTCGACTGTTTACCGCCACGCAGTTTAGGTAGCAGGTCTTCGCTCAGAGTAGTGGCGGCAGCCAACAGGCCTGCGCTGGCGGTGGACATCATGGCGGCCAGTGCAGCGGCGATGACCAGGCCACGGATACCGTCCGGCAGCGACAGTTTGACGATGGCGGCGAATGCGTTGTTGACGTTGTCCAGATCCGGGATCAGTACGTGAGCGGCCATGCCGATCAGGGCGCACGCCAGACCGTAGATGATGCAGTAGAGGCCTGCGGCAGTACCGGCGTATTGCGCGACCTTGGCGGTCTTGACGGTGAACACCCGTTGCCAGATGTCCTGACCGATCAGGATGCCGAAGAAGTAGATCACGAAGTAGGTGATGATGGTGTCCCAGCCGATGGTGGTGAAGCTGAAGCTTGCCTCCGGCAGTTTGGCCACCAACTGATCCCAACCACCGACGCGGTACAGGCAGATCGGCAACAGGATGAACATCAGGCCCACGGTCTTGATGACGAACTGGACGATGTCGGTCAGGGTCAGGGACCACATGCCGCCGATCGCCGAATAAATCACCACCACGCCACCGCCGACCAATACCGACAGCCAGAACGGCAGGTCGAACAGCACTTGCAGCACGGTGCCGATGGCCAGGATCGAAACCACGCCGATCATCAGTGCATACGCCAGCATGATCACCGCGCTCGCGGAGCGGGCCATCGGGTTGTAGCGTTTTTCCAGCACCTGGGTAACGGTGTAGATTTTCAGTTTCAGCAGCGGTTTGGCGAGGAACAGGTTCAGCGCCACGATCCCGCAACCGAGAGCCGCGCAGAGCCAGAAACCGGAAATGCCATGGACGTAGCCCAGGCGTACGGTGCCGACGGTGGATGCGCCGCCCAGAACGGTAGCGGCCATGGTGCCCATGTACAGGCTCGGGCCGAGGTTACGACCGGCGACCAAAAAGTCTTCGTTGGTCTTGGCCTTGCGCATGCCGTAGTAGCCGAGTATCAGCATCGCGGCGGCGTAGATGAGTACGACGAATAAATCCAATGCCATGATGGCGTGTCTCCGATTGTCTTTTTTATGGTGAGGCGAAAATCAATCCCTGTGGAAAACCCATCTCTGTAGGAGCGTGCGATGCGGCGTTCCGACTTGCCCGCGAAGGCGGTGTGTCAGTCAACATTGATGTTGAATGTGCCGCCTTCGCGGGCAAGCCTCGCTCCTACAGGTCATCCCTAACCACAGGTAATGCGTTTAATCAGGCGGCTTGTCGCAACGCCGGTTTACCGAGCGAATCCGTGCTCTTGCTGCGTGGATCATTCGGGCCGAACACCGCAGCCGATTCCGGGAACAGGCTCAGCAGCGCCAGGTACACCAGCGACGCCAGGCCGAGGGTTACCGGCAGGCTGATGTCGATGCCATCCGCCAGGTTCCCCAGTACACCCACGAATTGCCCCGGCAGGTTCACAAAGCACAAACCGACCAATGCACTCGGGATCCAGGCACCCAGCCCACGCCAGTTCCAGCCGTGGGTGAACCAGTAACGACCGCCTTTCTCGCCGCGGGTGAACACTTGCAGGTCATCCGGGCAGTAGAAGCCGCGGCGCACCAGCAGGCCGATGATCATGATCACCATCCACGGAGTGGTGCAGGTGATGATCAGCACGGCGAAGGTCGACACGCTCTGCACCAGGTTCGCCGCAAAGCGTCCGATGAAGATGAAGGCAATCGACATCACACCGATCAACAGGGTGGCCTTGACCCGCGACAGCACACGCGGGAACACGCTGGACATGTCCAGCCCGGTGCCATACAGCGAGGTGGTCCCGGTGGACATGCCGCCGATTACCGCAATCAGGCACACCGGCAGGAAGAACCAGCTCGGCGAGACGGCCAGCAGGCCGCCGACGTAGTTGTTGGCGGCGATGTAGTCCGGCGCCTTGATCGCTACGATAGTGGCGGTGGCGAGGCCGAACAGGAACGGGATGAACGTTGCGATCTGCGAGATCACCACCGCGGCCATGATCCGGCGCTTGGAGGTTTCACGCGGGATGTAACGCGACCAGTCGCCGAGGAACGCGCCGAAGGAAATCGGGTTGCTCATCGCCACCAGCGCAGCGCCGATGAAGGCAGCCCAGAAACCCGGTTGGCCCATGCTCACGGTGCCGGCGTAGTTCACATCGAAAGGACCGGCAAAAGCGAAGATGCCCAGCAGGAACAGCAGGCTGGCGCTCCACACCGCGATCTTGTTGACCCACAGCAGGAAACGGAAGCCGTAGATGCAAACTGTCAGCACCAGGATCGCGAACAGACCGTAGGCCAGGCCCAGGGTTAGGTCGGTTTCCGGCAGGCCGATCAGGCGTTTTGCGCCACCGATCAGCGCATCACCCGAACTCCACACCGAGAGCGAGAAGAAGGCGATGGCGGTCAACAGCGACAGGAACGAACCGACGATCCGCCCGTGCACGCCGAAGTGCGCACCGGAAGACACGGCGTTGTTGGTGCCATTGATCGGGCCGAACAGGCCCATCGGCGCGAGGATCAACGAACCCAGCAACACGCCCAGCACAATCGCCCAGACGCCCGCCTGGAATGACAGGCCGAACAGCACCGGGAAACTGCCGAGCACGGCGGTGGCAAAGGTATTGGAACCACCGAAAATCATCCGGAACAAGTCCGTCGGGCCTGCGGTGCGTTCGTTGTCCGGGATCTGTTCGACCCCGTAGGTTTCAATGTGCGTAAGGCTTTGGTCGTTGTTGTTGTTATTCATGATCTGCTCCGATCATAAAGGCGCGCTCATCGTGTGTGAGCGTCACCTGTTTGGCTAAGGGGTTGGCAGCCCTTCCGGCATTGCGGACAAATGTTCGTGGCAGGCCAGCCATAGGCCTTGTTGTTCTTGGCCAGACGCTTGTTTCTTGAAAACAATCGTCTCGCGCTCCTGGCTGAAGTGTTGCTCCCCTTGCATGCGCAGCTCGGTGGCCACGTCATGGATGAAAATCGCGACGTCACCCTGCAGGCTGACGAAAGCGTTGCTCGAGGTGCACGACAGCACCTCGAAGCCATCCTCGGCACGCCAGGTGTCCCACAACGCCTGATAGGCATCGCGCGACAGCAGAGGCTGCTCGAGGGTGTAGAAAACGAAGCTGGCGTCAAAGCTGAAGGCGCCGAAGTAGGCTTCGCGATCGTTACGGGCAAAGGCTGCCACCAGATTGGCGGCAGCGTGCAGAACCTGATCACGCTCGTTCATGACCAATCCTCAGCGGTGGGCCACGCCAGGCAGTACGCAGAGCATTTCGTACAGCAGGTTGGCGCCCAGCAGCGAGGTGTTGCCGGTGGTGTCATAAGCGGGCGAGACTTCTACCAGGTCGCAACCGACCAGGTCGAGACCTTGGCAGCCACGAACGATCTCGATTGCCTGAATGGTGGTCAGGCCGCCGATTTCCGGAGTGCCGGTGCCAGGTGCCCAGGCCGGGTCGATACCGTCGATATCGAAGCTCAGGTACACCGGACCGCCGCCGACTTTCTCGCGAACTTCGGCCATCAGGGGGGCCAGGGATTTGTGCCAGCATTCTTCGGCCTGAACCACACGGAAGCCCTGATTGCGGCTCCAGTTGAAGTCATCGGCGGTGTAGCCCTGAGCGCGCAGGCCAATTTGCACTACACGGTCGCAATCCAGAAGACCTTCTTCGACGGCGCGACGGAAGGTGGTGCCGTGGGCGATTTTCTCGCCGAACATGTGATCGTTCACATCGGCGTGAGCGTCGATGTGCACCAGGCCGACCTTGCCGTGCTTTTTGTGGATGGCACGCAGGATCGGCAGGGTGATGGTGTGGTCGCCGCCGAGGGTCAGGGGGATCACATCGTGTTCAAGGATGTTGTCGTAGGACTCTTCGATGATCCGCACGGCGTCGAGCAGGTTGAAGGTGTTGATCGCGATGTCGCCGATGTCGGCAACCGACAGCGAGTCGAACGGTGCCGCACCGGTGGCCATGTTGTACGGGCGGATCATGACCGATTCAGCGCGGATTTCACGCGGCCCGAAACGGGTGCCAGGGCGCAGGGAAGTACCGATGTCCAGTGGGATGCCGATAAAGGCAGCGTCCAGGCCGGCAGCGGTAGGTACATGGGGGAGTCGGAGCATGGTGGCGATGCCGCCGAAGCGCGGCATTTCGTTGCCGCCCAGTGGTTGGTGAAGAATCTTGTCCACGGGTAGGGCCTCATCGTCGTTGTTTTATTTATGTCGGTTGCACCGCACCGGGGAGGCTCGGGCACCGTTAGGGGCCGATTCTGCGAAATGTAGTGGCCGGGAAGAATCGCTACGGACAAATACTTAGTTCAGATTTTTCTAAACTAATGGCGGGAGGGGGGATAGACTTCTCGTCTGTCCGGAGGTCCTCTTCGCGGGCAAGCCTCGCTCCTACAGGATTTGTGTGTGTCTCGAAATCGGCGCCGACCTGTAGGAGCCGGCTTGCTGGCGATCGGTTGCGCAGCAACCGCCGTCAAACAACGCGGACTCACCGATACACGCTACGGAGCCCCCATGGCCAACGCTTTACCCGACCTGAAACTATTACGCATCTTCGTCAGCGTGGTCCGCCATCAGGGGTTTGCCAACGCCCAGCAAGAGCTCAACCTCTCGACCTCGGCGATCAGCACCTACATGAGCCAGCTCGAAGCGGCCCTCGGCCTGGTGCTGTGCCATCGCGGGCGCGGCGGTTTCAGCCTGACCAGCAAAGGCGAGCTGTTCCATCAGGAAACCCTGCGCCTGCTCGGCGAACTCGAAGGCTTCGAGCAATACGCGGCGGCGCTGAAGGGCGAATTGCGCGGTACGCTGAACCTCGGCGTCATCGACTCCACCGTCAGCGACAAGGCCTTGCCGTTCGCCGAAGCCATCGGCGCCTACAGCCAGGAACACCCGGCCGTGCATTTGCACCTGTCGGTGATGAGCCCGTACGAGCTGCAACTCGGCGTGCAGGACAACCGCCTCGACCTGGCCATCGGTGCGTTTTCCACGCGCATGAGCGGGCTGGTCTACATGCCGTTGTACCGCGAGCAACACTGGCTGTATTGCAGCAGCCGTCATCCGCTATTCACCGAGCGGCGCATTCCCGAACAGGTCATCACCCAGCAGCGCATGGTCGGTCGCGGCTATTGGAGCCAGGCCGAACTGGCGCGCCACGGCTTCAAGCACAGTGCCGCGACCGTGGAAAGTATGGAGGCGCAGTTGATTCTGGTGCTGTCCGGCGCCTACATCGGTTACCTGCCGGAGCATTACGCCCAGGCCTGGGCCGACAAGGGTGATTTACGCGTGTTGCTGCCGGCGACCTTCGGTTACCAGGCACCGTTCTCGATGATCATGCGCCGGGGCCGCAGCCGCGAACCGTTGATCCAGACCTTCCGCGACCTGCTCAAGGCGCAGCTCAATCAGGCTTGAAACCATGTCCAGAATCCAATGCCCGCGCTGCCTGCGCCCGCAAACCCACTGCCTGTGCCCATTGATCCCGAGCCTCGACAGCCGCACTCGGGTGTTGCTGTTGCAGCATCCGAGCGAAGTGAACCATGCGCTGAACACCGCAAGGCTGGCGGCGTTGGGGTTGAAGAATGCCGAGTTGATTGTGGGTGAGGTGTTCGAGGATTTGCCGGCGCTGTTGAATCAGCCGGGCTATCAGGCGCGATTATTGTTTCCGGCCGATGATGCGCAACCGATGCAGGCGTACGCCGCAAACGATGAGCCACTCTTGTTGGTTGTTCCGGATGGCACCTGGCGCAAGGCGCGCAAAATGCTGCACCTCAATCCGCTGCTGGCGGCATTGCCCCGAGTGACTTTGGTGGAGGGCGGCGTGTCGCGGTATCGCTTGCGCAAGGCGCCGGCGCCGGGGGCGTTGTCGACGGTGGAGGCGATTGTGCAGGCGTTGCAGACGCTGGAAGCGCCTGTCAGTTTCGAGCCGTTATTGAAACCGTTCGAGGCGTTGATCGAGGGGCAGATTGCGGCGATGGGGGAGGAGGTTTTCCAGCGCAACCACGGTCCGCAATAGTCGTCAGTGAGGGCCTCTTCGCGGGCAAGCCTCGCTCCTACAGGTATGCGTAATGTCGGAATCAACGCATAACCTGTAGGAGCGAGGCTTGCCCGCGAAGAGGCCGGGTCAAACACCAAATTTTTCGGAAAGTGATTACCGCTCTCGCATCGCCTCCGTCCGCGCTTTCAACACCGGTTTCAGCAGATAATCCAGCACACTCTTCTCCCCGGTAATGATATCCACCGTCGCCACCATCCCCGGAATGATCAGCAGCGGTTTCACATCCCCGCCCAAGTGGTTTTTATCGGTCCGCACCTGAATCAGATAGAAGCTGTTGCCCTTGTCGTCAGTAATCGTGTCCGCACCAATCAGCTCAAGCCTGGCACTCAACCCACCATAAATCGTGTAGTCGTATGCACTGAACTTGACCATCGCTTTCTGCCCCGGATGCAGGAACGCCACGTCTTGCGGGCGCACCTTGGCTTCGATCAGCAGGTTGTCTTCGATGGGCACGATTTCCACCATGTCGCTGCCCGGCTGGACCACGCCGCCGATGGTGTTGACCTTCAGCACTTTGATAATCCCGTGCACCGGCGATACCACCGTGGTGCGGCTCACGCGGTCGTCGATGGCGATGCTCGACGCGGTGATTTTCGACAGCTCGGTGCGTTTCTCATTCAGCTCTTTCGCCGCGTCCGAACGGAAGGTTTGTTCCGACTCGTCGATCTTGCTTTTGATCTCGTTGATCGCCGACTCGGCGCGAGGAATTGCCAGCGTCGTGGCATTCAGCGAACCACGGATTTCCACTGCGCTGCGTTTGAGCCGCAGGATTTCCACCGGCGACACCGCCCCGGTGCCCACCAGTGGCGCGGACATGTTCATTTCCTGTTGCAGCAACGCCAGGCTTGAACTGTATTGACCCTGTTTGGAGCGGAACTCCGCCAGTTCCTGGGTTTTCTGCCGCAGTTGTTCGGTCAGCGTGCGTTGCTCGCTGGCCAACCGGCGTTGCCGTTGTTCGTACAGCGAGCGCTCGTCCTCGGCCACTTGCGGGGCCTTGGCAATCACCTCCGGCGACAAACTGAACGGCCGTCCCTCGGCCTCGGCAGACAGGCGTTCGACCTGCGCGGTCAAGGCATAACGATCCGCTTCACTCTCGCCCTTGTTCGACAGAAACCGCGTGTCATCCAGGCGCAGCAGCGTGTCGCCCTTGTTCACCATTTGCCCTTCGCGCACGAAAATCTCGGTGACGATGCCGCCCTCCAGGTTCTGGATCACTTGAACCTTGCTCGACGGAATCGCCTTGCCTTCGCCCATGGTGACTTCCTGCAACACGGCGTATTTGGCCCAGACCACGGCGCTGATGATCAGCGCAGCGGCGAGCCAGACCGTGATCCGCGACCAGCGCGGTGAATCCTGCAACGAAGCGCCGGCCGTTTCCGGCATGAACTCACTTTCGGCGCTTTTGCTGAAGCTGTCGAAGTAGCCGCGTGAGCTTTGTGACGATGACATGAGCGGACTCCTAGACGGCCGCAGAGCCGACACGGCCCTTGCGCAGTGCATCGATGACCGCTTCTTTCGGACCGTCGGCGACGATCCGCCCGTTGTCGAGCACCACCAGCCGATCCACCAGGCTGAGCATCGAGGTGCGGTGGGTCACCAGCAGCAAGGTTTTGCCCTGGACCCAACCGTGAAGTTTTTGCCGCAGAACATCTTCGCTGCTGTTGTCCATGGCGCTGGTGGGTTCGTCGAGCAGCATGATCGGCGGGTCGAGCAACAAGGCGCGGGCCAGCAATACGGCTTGGCGTTGCCCCCCCGACAGCAACTGCCCGCGTTCGCCGACGGGCCGGTCAAACCCTTGTGGGTGTTGACGCGCGAGCTCGGTGACGCCGGTCAGTTCGGCCACTTCCAGCATCCGCGCATCGCTGATGTAGCGTGCGCCGAGTGTCAGGTTGTCGCGCAGGCTGCCGGCCAGCAACGGCAGGTCATGGGCGACGTAACCGATCTGCTGGCGCAGGTCGGCGACGTCCAGTTGCCGCAGGTCCAGGCCATCGAGCAGCAACTGGCCTTCTTCCGGTTCGTAGAACCCCATGACCAGTCGCCCCAGGGTGCTTTTGCCCGAACCGCTGCGACCGATGATGCCGACCCGCTCACCGGGTTTGAGGCTGAAACTGATGTTGGCCAGCGCTGGTGCATTCTGGCCGTTGTAGCGAAAGGTCACGCCGCTGACGTCGAGGGCGCCTTGCAGTTGCGTGCGCTCCAATGGCCGCTGTTTCGCATCGCGCTCCTGCGGCAGGCCCATCAGCGCATCGGTACTTTTCATCGTCAGTTGCGCTTGCTGATAGCGCGTGATCAACCCGGCGATCTGCCCCAACGGTGCGAGTACGCGACTGCCAAGCATGTAGGTTGCCACCAGCGCGCCGACGCTGAGGTTGCCGGCGATGATGCTGTAGACCCCGGCGACGATGGTCGCCATGCCGGAGAACTGCTGGATGAACAGCGTGCCGTTGGTGGCCAGCGCCGAGAGGTTGCGCGCGTGGCTGTCGAGGCGGGTGAGGGCGCCGTGGGTGCTTTCCCATTTGTGCTGGCGCTCGCTTTCGGCGCTACAGGCCTTGAGGGTTTCCAGGCCGCCGAGGGTCTCGATCAGCAACGCCTGGCGTTCGGCGCCGAGGGTCAGGCTTTTTTGCACGGTGTCGCGCAGCCGTACCTGAATCACCATCGCGAACAGGATCGTGATCGGAAACGCCAGCAACGGAATGACTACCAGCCAGCCACCGAGCAGGCCGATCACCACCAGCATCAGCACGGCGAAGGGCAGGTCGATCAGGCTGGTCAGCGTAACGGCGGTGAGGAATTCGCGCAGGCCCTGGAAGTCATGGATGCTCTGGGCAAAACCACCGATGGTCGCCGGCCGCGCTTTCATCGACATGCCGGTGATGCGTTCGAACAAGGTCGCGGACAGGATCACGTCGGTCTTCTTGCCGGCGGTGTCCAGCAAATGCGCGCGGACCACCCGCAATGCCAGCTCGAAACCGGTGCCGATCAGCAAGCCGATGGACAGCACCCACAGGGTCGAAGTGGCCTGGTTCGGCACCACTCGGTCGTAGGTCTGCATCACGAACAACGGCACCATCAACCCCAGCAGGTTGATCAGGAAACTCGACAGGATCGCATCGCTGTACAGCCATTTCGACAGCTTCAAGGTGTCGCGAAACCACGCCTCCACACGCGGCACCAGAGGCGAACGCAGGTCTTCGAGTTCATGCCGTGGCCGGGCGAACAAGGCCTGGCCACTATAACTTTCGGCCAGCTCTTCACGGCTGACCCATTGCTCGCCGCCGTCGGCTTCGCTCGGCAGAATCAGCAGGCGGCCATCATCGCCAAAGCGACGCAGCACGGCGGTGCGACCGTTGTCGAGGATCAGCAGTACGGGCAGGTTGAGCGCAGAAATGTCGTCCAGTTCACGGCGCAACAAACGCGCCTGCAAGCTGGCCCGGGCCGCTGCGCGCGGCAGCAGGTCCAGGCTCAGGCGTTGGTGTGCCATTGGCAGCCCGGCACTCAGGCTGGCACGACTGACCGTCGCGCCATGAAGTTTGCAGAGAATCAACAGACCGTCCAGAAGCGGGTCATCGAAGCTCAGCCGCGGATCGACACCAGTGTTGCCGGATTCCATGCTGGTCACATTGCTCGCTCCAGTACGCTACTTCAGTTCAGGCAAACGGGCTTCGTTTTTCACTTCGGTCTGGGCAATCGCGTCGGCGGGCAGTACCACGCGTTGTTTGCTCAGCAACTGGCCCATGTTTGCCAGCACGCGGTACATCGAGAATTCCTCGGTGTAGCGCACTTCGGTATAGCGACGGTTGGCGTTGTAGAGTTCGTTTTCGCTGTCGAGCACGTCAAGCAGGGTCCGTTGGCCGAGGCCGAACTGGTCCTGATACGCCGCCCGTACACGGGTGGTGGTTTCGGCGTATTCGCGGGCAGTCGGGGTTTGTTTTTTCGCGTTGACCATGGCGTTCCAGGCCAGGTGAATGTTCTCGTTGAGTTGGCGCAGGGCATTGTTGCGGATGTCCATGGCCTGGTTGATCTTGTGCGCGTCGGAGGCCAGTCGTGCCTTGTCGCTGCCGCCGCGGAACAGGTTGTAGTTCATCACGACGCCGACGCGCCATTCGTTGTCGTGGCCTTCTTCACCGGCGATGTTGTTATTCGCTCCCACCGCGGCTTCAGCGTCGAAGCGTGGGTAGAACGGCGACTTGGCGACTTCGTACTGGCTCTCGGCCGATTGCACATCTGCCTGGGCCGATTTCAGGTACGGGTTGTTGTCGACCATGCTCTGTTGGGCATCCCGGATCGTGGCCGGCAATTCGCCGCGAATCGATGGCAGCGTTTCCAGTTCATCGGGCATGCGCCCCGTGACGGCGTAGAAATTCGCTTCGGCATCGGCAAGATCGACTTCGGCGGTGTCGAGGTTGTTTTCCGCGAGTGCCCGACGCGCCACGGACTGGTCGGCGTCAGCGGTGCTGCCGATCCCGCGCTGGGTGCGCAGGCCGATCTGGTCGTTGACCCGCAGGTGGGCTTGCAGGTTGTTCTTGGCCAGCGTCACCAGTTCGCGGCGCTTGAGCACTTCGAGGTAAACCTCGATGGTACGCAGGGCCAGATCCTGAGCGGTGCCCTGTGCGTAATAGGCCCGTGAATTAACCACGCCTTTGGTGCGTTCGACTTCGTTGGCCGTGTTGAAGCCATCGAACAGCATCTGCCGCAGGCGCAGTTCCGATTGGGTGTAATTCAGGATTTCCGTGTGGTGATTGCCGAAGGCCCGGGTGTTGGTGTTATCGCTGTACCCGCGCCCGTACGAGGCGTTCAGATCCACGGAAGGATAAAAGCCCCCCTTGGCGACTTTCACGTCTTCATCGGCCGACAGACGGCTGTCCACCCGCGACGCCAGTTCCGGGTGGGTCGCAATGGTGCTCTGGATCGCCTCGGTCAGTGACATGGCGTGAGCCTGAGAAGTACAGGCCATCGCCAATAGAATCGCACTGCAGATGGGGTTCAATCGGCGCATGGGTACATCTCCCTGAGTCCTAATGGTGCTTATTAGTCGCCAATTATTTGACGACATTTATAGGTGAAACCGTTTCATGCTCTTTACAACAGAGCTAAGAACATTCTGGGAGGAATCTAAGAAGGATTTCTCATAAGGGTTATGCCAAAAAAAACTTATGCGCTCTGCAAAATCCAGCACATTGTTCACGTCGAAAGCCCTTGATTTATGAGCGTTAGGGCGCTCGAAAGGGCAAAAGGAAAGTTCCACCCACATATCGACTAGGGCGTAGAAGTGCTGGAGGGGAGGGACGCGAAACGGTTTTCTTGGTGACGGTTTTTTGTCACTTGGTTGGTTCAGAACCGTTACGCATCGCTCACTGGACGAGGTGTTACTGAACAGGATCCCGATGCCTTTGATTGCAGAGGGTTTTATTCCGTAGCGGACACGTCGCCCGTGAGCGACACGCTTGGCGAGATAGTCGCCAGGGCAGTGGCTTGGTGTTGACGAGCTGCTCCCCGGAAGAGGCTCGCTGGCCACCGCTTGACCCATGAGCACGTTCTTCGCAAACAACAGGATGCCGACGTCAGTCGGCAGCGGAGGAAGTGCACATGGCTACGCTCATCGGTATCGTCAGTAAGGTCATTGGTCAGGTGTTCGCCCAGGGGAGCGACGGTACCCGGCGTGTGCTGATCGAGGGGGACCGGCTGTTTGCCGGCGATCAACTGATCACCGGGGCCGAAGGCGCGGTGGCGGTGCACCTGCAAAATGGCCAGGAACTGACGCTCGGGCGTGGCAGCAGTCTGCAAATGAACCCTCAGTTGCTGGTGGATCACGCCTCCCATGTGAATACACCTGAAGCGACTACGCCGACTCAGGCTCAACTGTCAGATGTCGAGCGAGTACAAAAAGCCATCGCTGCGGGCGACGACCCGACCCAAACCGCTGAAGCGACCGCGGCGGGGCCGGGCACACCGGGTGCGCCCGGCGGTGCATTGGGTGGCGGCCATAGTTTTGTGCTGCTGGAGGAAGTGGCTGGGCGGGTCGATCCGACTGTCGGTTTTCCCACTGCGGGCTTCAATGGTGTTCCCGAATTTCCCCGGGAGCGTCTGGCCGGTGATCCGGACGCCGGTGATCCGGACAATGGCGGCAATGCGACCGCTGCACCGATTGTGGCGGATACCCCGGATCGTCCGGACATTCCGGATACTCCAGACAATCCAGACAATCCCGTCACCCTGGATGGCCTCGACGTAGAGGGCGGCGAGCTGACCGTCTACGAAAAAAACCTCACCTACGGCACTGACCCGGACGCACCGGCGCTGACCCAATCCGGCACCTTCACCGTCACCGCGCTGGACGGTCTGCAAACCCTCACCGTGGGCGGCATCGCCGTGGTCACCGCAGGCGTGGCGGCAGGTTTCCCGCAATCGAGCGAGACCGACACCGGCGCGATCTTCACCATCACCGGTTACAACCCGGCGACCGGTGTGGTGAGTTACAGCTACACGCTGCGTTACGACAGCGACCACCCGAATCCCGGTGGTGCCGACAGCATCTCCGAGCACTTCGACGTGGTGGCCAAGGATGTCGACGGCAGCACCGCAACCGGGCAGATCAACGTCAACATCGTCGATGACACACCGAACGCCAGCCCCGACGCGACCTCGGTGGCGGAGGGTGGCACCGTCAGCGGCAACGTGCTGTGGAACGACGTCGCCGGCGCCGATGGTCCCTTGCTCGGCGGTGGCGTGGTCGGCGTGCGCGCCGGCTCGGACACCTCGACCCCGGTCAACGGCGGCCTCAACACCCACATCAACGGCACCTACGGTTACCTGACCCTGGACGCCCAGGGAAATGCTGAATACCACAGCTACCCGAACGGGGTGAGCGGCCCGGGCGCGACCGACGTGTTCACCTACACCCTGCGTGATAACGACGGTGACGAAAGCACCACGACCATCACCATCGACGTCACCAACAGCTGCATCACGGCAGCCACCGACAACGACGTCACCGTCTACGAAAAAGCCCTCGACCTGAGCAAGGATGGCCAGGACCTCGCGGCAGGCACCGTCACCGGTAGCGAGCCGGGCCATATCGGCGAAACTGCCAGCGGCACACTGGTCGGCTCGGTCAGCGGCGCGACGGGCGCGATCACCTACACCCTGGTCGGCAGCGCCACCGGAACCTATGGCCAGATCCTGCTCAACCCCAACGGCACTTACACCTACACCCTGACCTCACCGGCCAGCACCACGCCGCACGCGGACAACGGCGCCAACACCCTGAGCGAAAGCTTCACTTACCAGGCCACCGACTCCCTGGGCAACACCGTCACCAGCACGATCAAGGTCAACATTGTCGACGACGTGCCCAAAGCGATGGATGACAGCAACGACGGTGTCGCCACGCCAACGCACCTGAGCCTCGAAGGCAACGTCCTGAGCAACGACGTGCAAGGCGCGGACCGCGTGCCGACCGGGCCGGACAGCGGACCGATTACCGCGGGCACGTTCACCGGGACTTACGGCACCCTGGTGCTGAATGCCAACGGCACCTACACCTACACGCTGAACATCAGCGATGCCGATTTCAAGGCGCTGCACAATGGCGGCGAGGGGAAGGAGAAATTCAACTACACCCTCACCGATGCCGACGGCGACATCAGCACTGCGACGCTGGAGCTGAACATCCATAACAGCCCGGTGACCCTCAACGGCCTCGACGTAGAGGGCGGCGAGCTGACCGTCTACGAGAAAAACCTCACCTACGGCACCGACCCGGACGCACCGGCCCTGACCCAATCCGGCACCTTCACCGTCACCGCGCTGGACGGTCTGCAAACCCTCACCGTGGGCGGCATTGCCGTGGTCACGGCGGGCGTGGCGGCAGGTTTCCCGCAATCGAGCGAGACCGACACCGGCGCGATCTTCACCATCACCGGTTACAACCCGGCGACCGGCGTGGTGAGCTACAGCTACACGTTGCGTTACGACAGCGACCACCCGAATGCCGGCGGTGCTGACAGCATTTCCGAACACTTCGACGTGGTGGCCAAGGATGTCGACGGCAGCACCGCAACCGGGCAGATCAACGTCAACATTGTCGATGACACGCCGAACGCCAACCCTGACGCGACCTCGGTGGTGGAGGGCGGCACCGTCAGCGGCAACGTGCTGTGGAACGACGTCGCCGGTGCCGATGGCCCCTTGCTCGGCGGTGGCGTGGTCGGCGTGCGAGCCGGCTCGGACACTTCGACCCCGGTCAACGGCGGCCTCAACACCCACATCAACGGCACCTACGGTTACCTGACCCTGGACGCACAGGGCAACGCCGAATACCACAGCTACCCGAACGGGGTGAACGGCCCGGGCGCGACCGACGTGTTCACCTACACCCTGCGCGATAACGACGGTGACGAAAGCACCACGACGATCACCATTGACGTCAGCAACGGCTGCATCAGCCCGGTCACCCTCAGCGGCCTCGACGTGTGTGACGGTGAACTGACCGTCTACGAAAAAAACCTCACTTACGGCACCGACCCGGATGCCCCGGCGCTGACCCAGACCGGCACCTTCAACGTCAACGCGCCGGATGGCCTGCTGACCCTCACCGTGGGCGGTATCGCCGTGGTCACTGCCGGCGTGGCGGCAGGTTTCCCGCAATCGAGCGAGACCGATACCGGCGCGATCTTCACCATCACCGGTTACAACCCGGCCACCGGCGTGGTGAGCTACAGCTACACGTTGCGTTACGACAGCGACCACCCGAATCCCGGTGGTGCCGACAGCATCTCCGAGAACTTCGATGTGACGGCCAAGGATGTGAATGGCAGCACCGCGACCGGGCAGATCAACGTCAACATCGTCGATGACACGCCGAATGCCAACCCTGAGGCAACGTCGGTGGTGGAGGGCGGCACCGTCAGTGGCAACGTGCTGTGGAATGACGTCGCCGGCGCCGACGGCCCCTTGCTCGGCGGTGGCGTGGTCGGCGTGCGCGCCGGCTCGGACACCTCGACGCCGGTCAACGGCGGCCTCAACACCCACATCAACGGAACCTACGGTTACCTGACCCTGGACGCCCAGGGCAACGCCGAATACCACAGCACCCCGAATGCCGTGAACGGCCCCGGTGCGACCGACGTGTTCACCTATACCCTGCGCGATGACGACGGTGACGAAAGCACCACGACCATCACCATCGACGTCAGCAACGGCTGCATCAGCCCGGTGACCCTCAGCGGCCTCGACGCGTATGGCGGTGAACTGACCGTCTACGAAAAAAACCTCACCTACGGCACCGACCCGGATGCCCCGGCGCTGACCCAGACCGGCACCTTCAACGTCAACGCGCCGGATGGCCTGCTGACCCTCACCGTGGGCGGCATCGCCGTGGTTACGGCGGGCGTGGCGGCAGGTTTCCCGCAATCGAGCGAGACCGATACCGGTGCGATCTTCACCATCACCGGTTACAACCCGGCCACCGGTGTGGTGAGTTACAGCTACACGTTGCGTTACGACAGCGACCACCCGAATGCCGGTGGTGCCGACAGCATCTCCGAGCACTTCGACGTGGCGGCCAAGGATGTCAACGGCAGCACTGCGACCGGGCAGATCAACGTCAACATCGTCGATGACACGCCGAACGCCAACCCAGAGGCAACGTCGGTGGTGGAGGGCGGCACCGTCAGTGGCAACGTGCTGTGGAATGACGTCGCCGGCTCCGATGGACCCTTGCTCGGCGGTGGCGTGGTCGGCGTGCGCGCCGGCTCGGATACTTCGACCCCGGTCAACGGCGGGCTCAACACTCACATCAACGGCACCTACGGTTACCTGACCCTGGACGCCCAGGGCAACGTCGAATACCACAGCACCCCGAATGCCGTGAACGGCCCAGGTGCGACCGACGTGTTCACCTACACCCTGCGTGATAACGACGGCGACGAAAGCACCACGACCATCACCATCGACGTCAGCAACGGCTGCATCAACGCAGTCAGCGACAATGGCGTCGCCATCATCACCAACGTCCTGTCGGGCAACGTCACGGTGCCGGGCGACGTGCTGCTGGCCAACGACATCGATGCCAACTCCAACCCGCTGACCGTAGCGCCAACCACCTTCAACACTGGCTGGATTGTCAAAGGTGCGGACTTTACCGGCAGCAACCAGAGCTACAGCTTCACCGGCAACAACGCTCAATCGGTGACCATCGCGCGCAGCGCATTCGTCGCCAACACCGCAGCCATGACCGCGGTGCTGGTGGTCAGCGGAGCGTTGGGCGAAGTCAAAAACAACAACAACAACAACAACAACAACAACAACAACGGCAACGGCAACGGCAACGGCAACGGCAACACCAATGACGAGGACCACATCACCGTCACCCTCAAACAGGGTGAAACCCTGAACCTCGATCACAACCTGGCGGGCGGTCACGTCACCATGGAGTACTCGGTCAACGGCGGCTCGTTCATCGGCATCGGCGATGGCCAGACCATCACCGCCGCAGTAGACGGCACCTACCAGATCCATATCATCAACATCGATGACGGCGGGCATGGCAACGGCAAGGGCACGGAAAATTATCAACTGACCATGACCGTCGACTACTCCGGCGCCCACAACACCACCCCGGACTATCACGGCGCCTACGCCGTCGACGACAGCACAGCGGTGACCATCAGCTATCAGGACGGTCACACCCTCACCGGCACAACGGGTGACGACATGCTGGTGGCGGGCACCGGCAACAACGTGATCAACGCCGGCGACGGCAACGATGTGCTCACTGCCGGTGCAGGCAACAACGAGCTGCACGGTGGCGCCGGCAATGACTTGCTCTACAGCGGCGCGGGCAACGACCTGCTCGACGGCGGCACCGGTATCGACACCGCGAGCTACGCCCACGCCACCGCCGGGGTCAAAGTGGATCTGAGCCTGCTCGGCGCGCAAAACACCGTGGGTGCCGGCACCGATACCCTGACCGCCATCGAAAACCTCACCGGTTCCAGCTTCGATGACAAACTGACCGGCGACAGCCACAACAACATCATCACCGGCGGCCTCGGCAACGACGTGCTCAACGGTGGCGGCGGCGATGACGTGCTCATCGGCGGCCTCGGCAACAACACCCTCACCGGTGGTGCCGGTGCCGACTCCTTCCTGTGGCTCAAAGGCAACAGCGGCCACGACGTGGTTACCGACTTCACGCCAGGCACCGACAAACTCGACCTGTCGCAACTGTTGCAAGGGGAGAACGGCACGGCGGCGTCGCTGGATGACTACCTGCACTTCAAAGTCACCGGCAGCGGCGATTCACTGGTCACCAGCATCGACGTCAGCGGCATGGCGGGTGCTGCGCCGAACCAGACGATCGACCTGGCCGGTGTGGACCTGGCCAGCCATTACGGTGTGACACCGGGCGCGGGTGGGGTGATTGCCGGGGCGGATACGGCGACCATCATCAACGGCATGCTGAATGACCACTCGTTGAAGGTGGATACCGTGTGACCTGAAACCTTAAACAACAAAACCCGCCATCCCTGTGTAAGGGATGGCGGGTTTTTTGTTGTGTGCAGTTTGGGGAAGTGTCCGACCAGCGGTAGCAAAACCTGTGATTTCTGACAGTAGCCAGACTTTGGTGACTGCCTTTAAATCATGTCATCGGTTGAGTGAAAGCGTTTTTTTCAAGCAGTTCGACAAATCGATTTTTTACTCCCGTCGGCCGTCACCCTGGCCTTTCACGACATTGTTTTCCCGAACAAGCGCCGGGTCATTTTTGATCGTGCGTAGATCCACCACATCCTGGGCAGTTGAAGCCCGTTACTAAGGAATTGTGAAATGACTATCTATGAAAAGTATAAAGTGCTGACCCCGCAAGAACAGCGGTTGTACAACAATAGAGTGATGCTGGCCAATCAAGAACCACCCAAAAATGATCCACCTAGTTTGCCGAATACTACGTTGTTAGGTCCGACCGCCGATGATCCAGGTCAACAGCTACAGTACAAGGATCGGCTATTTAATCTGGATGTGGAAGTTTCTGAATTTCCCGATGCGAGCTCTCCAGATAGAGCTAAAATCACTGTGCAGGCGATGTGGGATGGCACCAAATTCGGACGTGTTGAGAGTTTTGAAACTCCTTTGACCCGCGCCGAAATTGATGCGAAATTTCCAATAAGGCTTGCAGTTGATACAGGGCGTCTCAATGCTGCTGGGCCTCATCAGTTATCTTATTGGCAGACTTACTCAATAAATGGGGATGAGTCGAAAAAGCTTTCTATTAATATTGATACAGAGCCGCCTGTACCTGTTGGAAAAGTAGGAGTTCCGGCTGAAATTGAAGCAGATTTAACGATTACCAAGGCGTATCTGGATACTCATGGTTTTGTGCGTTTGACATGTAAAGAGTGGAGTGGGGCAAAAATTGGAGACGTAATTGAGTTTCGATATGGCCGATCAATACCCAACTCCCGACTCATTGATAAAATCGAGCGCAACGATCTTGGGATCTTGCCTTCAACCGATAAACTGACCAAGGAATTTATTGGATCAGCAGAGGGGGATTATTCGCTGTTTTTTGTCCTGTTTGATCGTAAAGGTAATCCAAGCCTTTTATCCGAGTTTTTGACGCTGGATGTGGTGCTTTCTGATCCGCCGGCAAACCAGACTCTGCAGGTTGCGCTGCACGATGATGATGATCAGATCCTGGTCGAGGATGCACAGACACCGGTCATTGCCAAAATCAGCTACGACAACTGGTTGCCTCAAGACAGGCTGCTGTTGAGCGTCGATGGGCAACCCGCCATCAATGTGGCTGTTACTCAGGTTCCGTTTTCACTTCCTCTGTCCTATAAATACCTGCACAACGGCAATGTGGGTCCGAAAACGGTTCCTCTTCTCTGGCAGATCCAGCGAAATAAACTTTTTCATCCCAAGACTCCAACTCCGAAAGATCTGAACATTGACCTTGATTCGCCGCTGCCGATTGATCCGGATAATCCGGGGTTGCCAGGTTTTCCGCATGACAAGCTTCTCCCGGTGACAATGCAAGGTACGGTAACGACGGACCCTAACAAGATCAGGGCTGGTGACCTCGCTGCCGACGTGGATGCAAAGGTACTTATTTATGAGGGGTTCAAGACGGGTCAGGTTGTATCGCTTTATGTAGAAGGAGTTGCCGTTCCGGAGGACCCTGCAAATACAAGAGGCAAGGGTGGCGTCTGGACGATGGACGGTACTGAAACAGCTACAACGATGTTGACCTTTACTATTGCTCCAGAAATTATTGAAGCAAGCGGAAACAATCCACTCACCAAGGTTCACTACAATGTGACTCACTCGCTTAACGAAAACTTCAATCGATCCAAAGATCAGGAAGTTGATGTTTTCCTCGTGCCGGTTACTATCCCCAAACCAAAATTCCTGCACACCGTTGATGATCTGGATGGGCCTACCTTAGGTTGTATTTCGATTAAAGATGATTCATTGCTGGGCAAAGTCATTGAAGTAGAGGTTCCAGGTGGCGAACTTAAGCTGGCAAACCAGGAACTTTTATTTGTCTATCAGGGTTATGTTAACGATCTTTCCAGCCCTCCGGACAATAAACCAGGGTCACCAATACCGGGTAACACCGTAACAGTGAAAAAAACACCGTCTACTGTTGAAGCCAGAGATGGCTTCCTTGTGAAAATTCCTTATGCGCAGTTTGCCGTGACCAATGACGGTTGGGGCGACCTTAAGTATACGGCATTAATAGATGGGCAACCGGCCTCGGGAGGGTCCGATCCGACCAAAGTAACGATGCGTATCGGTGGGGGGACCTGCCCAATCTAATGACTTGTTTAAGGAGGCACTTGGTGCCTCCTTTTTTGTCAGCGATGGGAATGGTTTTTATTGTTCCGTGCAATGGTTGGTATGACGGATTTTCCGTAGTCGAAAGAGATTAGTCCTACATTTTTTCGTAGGAAGCGTCTGTATCGTCCGCACCCTTTGGTGTCTCCCAACAGTTGGCCAACGGAGACCGGATCACGAGAAGGTGCAGGCAAATGACGACTCAATACAAAGTTTTACGCGTACCTGCTGGTACAGGTGCTTTTAAATCGCTGGCGACATTGCCGGCTTTTTTTTTGATGAGTTGTTCAGCGTTTGCGGCAACTATCGTTGATAACGGCAACACGTTGGATATCGATTCGTCCACGGCGCCAATCACCGATTATCTGGTGAGAAATAACAGCACGTTAAACATAACGGGTGCGACGACCAACAGTGTCACAGTCACCAGCGGTTCAACCCTGACTATCAATGGTGGAATCGTCAACGGCAATAGCGGCGGTAATGGTGTAACGATCAATAGCAGTACGGCGACTATCAATCAGGCCACGGTGACCGCCGACGCCACCGCTTTGTTGGTCAACCGTCCTAACGGATCGAACCAGGGCTCTACGGTGACGGCGACTGACAGTCAGTTCAGTGGTGGCGACACTGGCGCCACAGTGTCGGGCCTGAGTACTCTCGACTTGATCAATAGCCAAGTGACGGGAACGGCCGCAGGCAGTCGCGGGCTGGACATTTTTGGCGGCGCAGTGCGTGCAACGGCGGGTACCCGCATCAGCGGTGATGTTGCGGGTGTATTGATCAACGAAGACCCGGCGAACGTGGGAAACGCTTCCCTGGTGCTGGACAACTCTACCGTTGAAGGTCGCAATGGCGCGGCCATTGTTGTGGCGCAGGCCACCGATGCCAGCATCGAGGTGTTGAACAACTCCACGCTGATTGGCAATAACGGCAATGTACTTGAAGTGGAAGGCGCCTCGACGGCGAACATGCGGGTTGCGAACAGCGCCTTGCAAGGCAATGTGCAAGTGACTGGCAATAGCACCGCCAATCTCACCTTCGATAGCGCTTCGATGGAGGGCGATATCCTGCGCGAGAACGGTTCGACGGCCAATGTCACCTTGAACAATGGCTCAACGTTCACCGGACGCCTGAACAACAGCAACCTGAGCCTTAACAGCGGTTCGAGCCTGACCATGGTTGGCGATGACCGCATCGACACTCTGACGTTGAGCGACAGCACGGTTAATTTCGGTGCGCCTGGCGTGCCACGTGCGAATCGTCAACTTGAGGTGGGTACGCTCAATGGCAGCGGCATCATTGCCATGCAGGGCAACTTCCAGACCGGTGAAAGTGACTTGCTGAAAGCCGGCGCGGCCACTGGCAGCTTTGAATTGGCCGTCAACGCTTCGGGCAAGGACGCGACGTCTCCTCAACAATTGACGCTGGTGCAGATCGGAAATAACCAGGCAGATTTCGCGCTGTTGGGTGGCCGGGTCGATGTGGGGACATGGCAATACGATTTAGCTGAAAGAACCAACGCCTCCGGCGAAGCGGAGTATTACCTGAACCCTACCACCCGGCTCAGTTCCGGTGCTCAATCGGTAGTGGCATTGTTTCAAACAGCCCTTACCGTGTCCTATGGTGAATTGAAGTCGCTGGAAAACCGCATGGGCGAGTTGCAGGCGGATGACAAGCGCCACGGCCTGTGGGTACGAGCTTATGGCAACAAGTGGAACGTTGACGACGGTTCGATGGGTGTGGGTTATCGTCAAGAGCAACAGGGTTTCACCCTGGGCGCCGATACCCGACTGGGTGACAGTCCGTGGACTGTCGGTATGCTGGCGGGATACAGCAAATCCGATCTGAATCTCAACGGCGGCACCTCGGCCACGGTTGACAGCTACTACTTCGGTCCTTATTTCGGCTGGCGGAATCAAGACAATGGCTACTTCGTTGATGGTGCCCTGAAGTTCAACCATTTCCGTAACGAGTCCAAAGTCGGTATGAGCGATGGCAAACGCGCCGAAGGCGATTACAACAACTCGGCTGTGAGTGCGATGGTAGAAGGGGGTCGCCAAATTGATCTGGGGGATGGCTGGTTTGCCAAACCTTCTGTTCAGGTATCCGCTGCAATCATCCAGGGAGAAAGCTATTACTTGGACAATGGCATGAGCGCTGAGGGTGACGACACGCATTCATTGCGCACGAAGCTTGGCGTCATGGCGGGTCGAAGCATCAACCTGGGCGACACTCAGGTGCGTCCATACGGGCGAGTGGCGGTGGTCCATGAGTTTGCATCGAACGATAACAACGTGCGGGTCAATGGAAACTCGATCAATAACAACCTGTCGGGCAGCGGTTTCGAAGTCGGTGCAGGGCTGATGGTTTCAGTGTCCGAGAGGCTGCATCTTGGTGTCGGTGTCGATTATGCCAAGGGTAAAAATGTCGAACAGCCCGTGGCTGCCACCTTCAGTGCGAACTATCAGTTTTAAATGTGTGAGACAAAAAAAACCGCTAAAAGCGGTTTTTTTTGCACTGCCACAATGGTCTTTGTTAACTGTCGGTAGAACCGTTCGCCGAAACCCGCGTGAACCTTACTTTATTCGATTCGGCGTTATGATCGTCGGAAGCAACGGCACTGACCTCATAGGCTCTGCCTACTGCCAATCCGGTGAGGAGTGTCGCCCAATTACCATCCTCGTTGGCCAACTCTGCTTTCGGGTCGACGGTCCCGTTGACCTTGAGGTTGACCGACGATAGCGGTTCGGTTTTGCCGCCGACTCTTACATAACTGGAGGTGGTGTGACCGTTATCGACGATTTCATCTTTGGCATCATGCACTTGGGTTTCGCGTGGTGCGATGGATTTTCTGACCTCGAACGAGTACGCGCCAGACTCACCGCCATCGGGGTATTTTGCCTTGGCAACAAGGCGATAATTCTTGAGTGACAGCGAGCCGATGGGGACTTCGTAGCCGTCAGTTCCGATTTGCCCCTCACCTAAAGAGTCGTCGCCGTTGAAGACCTCGACGTACTCGCCTGCTTCGCCTTCGCCTTTGACAATCAGGTTGCTCTCATAGGTGAAACCGCCGTCATCGACGGTTTTTCCATGGGTGTCAGTCACGGTGTCCAGCGTTACAAGATCCGCCCCTTTAACGGTAAAGGTTCTGGGCGTAGGGGTTACCTCCTCGTCACCGTACAGTTTTTTGGCTTTCAGGCTGTGCACGCCTGGGGCCAGGTTGATTTTGATTTCCCACTCTCCGTTACCCTTGGCTGTCGCCGGCGGAAATCCCTCTGGGGCGTCGTGGTCGAGGATTTGAACATCCTTGCCTGGCCTGCACTTGCCCACGACGGTGAGGTTTTGGTCGGAGGTAGTGTCGCCTTCGTTGACAGGATTGCCGTCCGAGTCTTCGACAGCATCGAGAGACAGGCCGATGTCCGCTGCAACGTTGAAGTTTCGTGGTTCGGATGATTTACCTTCGCCGTAGAGTGCCTTGACGGTGATGGTGTAGGAGGTGCCTGACAGCAGATTCTTGAGTTCAAGTGTGTAAACGCCATTTTGGTTAACCGGCGCCTCTTCAAGTGGTGTGCTGCCATTGAACGCCTGAACTTTCTGGTTCGGGAAGGCTTTACCTGTGACGCTCACCGATGGGTAGTAGGTCGTTTCGCCTTCATCAATCGTTCCCTCCTCATCTTTCAGGGACTCGATGATGGGGGCGTCGGCGACCACGGTGAAGGTTCGAGGTGGGCTGGAAACAGGTTTGTTGCCGTAATTACCCATGGCAGTCAGGCTGTATTTTTTGACTTCCTTGACCTCGAATAACTCGGTCTTCCATTGGCCTTCCCCGTCGCTTTGGGCGGATGCCAATGTATTGAAGCCGTCCCGTACCAGAATCGGCTTGTCCGGCTCAGCGGTTCCACTGACCGTGAAGAAGGTATCGGAGGTCATGCCGTTTTGACCTACAAGGACCTCTTTGGAGTCCCTGACGGCTCTGATACTCAATGTCAAATCTGTTTCTTCGGGCGCAGTGCCCGACGGGACGTTCGGTTGTCTGGCTGTCATGGTGATGGACTCCGGTCCTGGTGTGAGTGCCGGATTGATTTAATGCGTGAAGCATGAGCATTGACTACTGTCAGAAATAACAGTTGTGGGAGGGTTTCCGATAAGCGGTTGGAGTGACAGCCAGCATCACATCGCAATGGCCCGGATTTTCAGAGTGTTTTTTGCCGAAGAATATATACCGTCACCAGCACCGCACTGGTCAGCATGAACCCGCGCGCCCACGGCAGGGGCACCAGGTAGCAGGACAACAGAATGCTCGCCCACATCAGGCCGATGGCGTAGACCTTGCCCTTGAGGGGAATGCCGTTGCCGTCGAGGTAGTCGCGAATCCACGGACCCAGCCGTGGATGCTCCACCAGCCAGTTGTAAAAACGCGGCGAACTGCGGGCGAAGCAGGCGGCCGCCAACAGCAGGAAAGGCGTGGTGGGCAATACCGGGAGGAAAATCCCGATCACCCCCAGCGCTACGCTCAGCCAGCCGATGGCCAGCAGCCCGTAACGCAACATCAGGGAGCGGTTGCCTATGGGGTTGTCCATAGGCAAAACCTTAGTGGTGACGTGGCTTGAGGATCGCCGGTTTTTCGTCTGGCGCGTTGCACAGCAGGTACAGCGCGGTCAGGGCTTCCGGGATCTGCACGATCATGTCGTCCATCAGGTTGGCGTCGGCCGCGATGTCGGAGAACTCGGGCTGCTCGTCGAACAGACCCGAACCGACCATGATCGGCAGCAGCATTTCGCTGACTTCGTCTTCGGCGGTTTCGAACCAGGCCGCTTCGCGCAGGAACACGCCTTCCATGAAGCCGATGCACCAGCCACGCAGGTCGGAATCGTCCGGATCTTCGCCGAGGTCCAGTTCGCACGGCAGCTCGAACTCTTCATCGGACGCCAGTTGGCGGGCGATGTGAGCCTTGAGGGCCAGCAGGGTGGATTCGATGGCTTCACGCTCGGTGTCGTCGGCGTAATGCGGCTCTTCGGCGAAGAGGGCGTCGATCCATTCACGGTCGGGAACGCTTTCGGAACAGATCGACAGCGCGGTGAGGTAGCCGTGGGCGGCCACGTAGTCCAGCGCCTCGTCATGCAGTTCATCGGCGTCGAGGAAGACTTGCAGGCGGGTTAGTTGCTCAGCGAAGGACATTAAAGGGCTACCTTGGGAATTAACAGATGCGGGAATTCTAGGCCTTCTTGAGCACTCAGGCCAGCCGCGCGGCATATTTGCGCTCAGTGATTTTCCAGAACAGCGCATTCCTTGCTGGAGCGAGCCTGCTTGCGAATGCTGTGTGTCAGTCGGCGAGGATTTTGATGGTGTACATATCCGTTTCTGTGGTTACGGCTGCTATCGGTTTCGCCCTTACGGCGAGTCACTTGGAAGAGCCCCAAGTAACCAAGGGCTCTTGCCCCTTTCGTTCGGTGCCTCGCTGTGGCTCGGCATACCCTCGCTCCGGTCCTGCTCCGTGGGCCCGCCGCCATCGGCCATCCATGGCCGGGGGCGGCTAACCCGGCATCCATGCCGGGTTGCCCACTGCGCAGAACCTGCGCTCGGCCTCTCGAGGGGGCGCTCAGATCAAAAGCGGAAGGCGAGCTAACGCTCGGCCTGATGAGTGGTGGAAATCAAAAGCA
>NZ_JAGYFZ010000071.1:0-31933 GCF_019946675.1 Pseudomonas sp. BF-B-15 | reverse complement strand
CCAGCAGATTGGTCATCACCCGCTTAAGCCCCAACGGCCGCCCGAAATACACCAGCCGTTGCGGCCCGCGGAAGGCGATCTCGACACCCTGATCCCGGTAATCATCCCGCAGGGTTTGCAGCAGTTCCGCCAGATCAAACTGGGTCGCCGGTTCAAGCCGCGCATCGTCCCGAAAGAATTCCAGCGCCGAATTGATCATCGCCTGCATTTCATCCACGTCACGAAACAGCCGCTGCTGTTGCTCGGCATCCTCGATGAATTCGCCGCGCAAGCGCATGCGCGTCAACGGTGCGCGCAGGTCGTGGGAGATGGCCGCGAGCATTTGCGTGCGGTCGCGGATGAAGTGTTGCAACTGGGCCTGCATGGCGTTGAAGGCGAGGATCGCCTGGCGGATTTCCTGGGGGCCGAGGGGTTCGATGGGCGGGGCGCGGAAGTCCACGCCAAAGCGGCGGGCACCTTCAGCGAAACGTTGCAAGGGTGTGGCGAGGCGGCGAGTGGCGATCAGTGCGACCAGCGCGGTGGAGATCAGCACCAGCAGGATGACGATCAGGTAACGCGGCGTTTCGTCGAGGCCCCAACTGCGTGAGGGCGCGGAGAACATCAGCCAGGACGAGTCGGGCAGCTCGATCAGCAGCGCGTAATGCGCGTCCGCCGAGGGCTCCGTCCAGTCAGCCGGCTCGTAGGTCTGGATTCGACCTGCGAATTTAAGCAACGGCTGCAAGAGGGTCGAGCCGATTTCGGAATCCAGATCCTCCACCGGCGGCAGGTTGAGCTCACGTCGATCAAGGTGCCAACTGACGGTAAAGCCTTCATCACTGACAGCTTGTGCCAACTGGCTGCGCAGGGGCACCGGGGCAGCCTTGATGACGCGGGTGATGGCGGCCATTTTTTCCAGCAGCCCGGTTTCAGTCAGCGGCGGCCGCGCCCAAACGCCAGCGAGCTGGATGAACAGCCCGTTGAGCGCCAGCGAAATGAGCATAGCGAGGATGATGGTCAGGGCGATCCAGCGCGCCACCGTGTCCCGGCGAATCCGCTTCAGCCAGTTCATCGCCGCGTCACACTTGGAGTGAACAGGTAACCGCCGTTGCGCACGGTGCGAATCATCGCCGGGCGCTTGGTGTCGGATTCGAGTTTGCGTCGCAAGCGGCTGACTTGCACGTCGATGCTGCGGTCAAACGCGTCGTGGCAATGCCCGCGCGCCAGGTCCAGCAGCTGCTCGCGGGTGAGGATGCGTTGCGGGTGTTCGACGAAGACCAGCAGCAAATCAAACTCACCGGCCGACAGCGGGATCATCACGTTGTCCGGCGAGCGCAGTTCCCGGCGGGTGACGTCGAGGTGCCAGTCGGCGAAGTCGATCAGCGGCCGTGGACGTTCCTGCGCCAACGGTCGACGGTCCTCCACGCGGCGCAGCACGGCACGCACCCGGGCCAGCAGCTCTCGGGCGTCGAAGGGTTTGGTCAGGTAATCGTCGGCGCCGAGTTCGAGGCCGACCACCCGATCACTGAGCTCGCCCATGGCGGTGAGCATGATCACCGGGATCGCGTGGCGGATGCGCAGTTGCTGGCACAGGATCAGCCCGCTGTCGCCGGGCAACATGACGTCGAGAATGATCAGGTCTGGTGCCTGGCGCTCGATGGCCGCCCACAGCGACGCGCCGTCGGTGGCGACCTCGACGCTGTAACCGTGCTGGACGAAGAATTTTTTCAGCAGATCGAGGACTTCAAGGTCGTCGTCGACAATTAAAAGGCTGTTCACCGAAGGTCACTTAACGGGGCGAATGGAACCGTCATCTAAAACCATTCACGGCAGCGCGTCATATATTTCAATCCTGCAATAAAACGACAGCGGCGCAATAAACCGGACATCTTTGCGCAAGGCTCGGGGCCCAGCATCGCCGCCAATTCCTCCCGAGACTCGCGTCCATGTTGCCTTTCAAATGTGCTCCCTGGCTGGCCCGCAACACCTCGATTGCCGTGCTGGCCGCCGGGTTGGCGGGCTGCAGCAGCCAGCCGTCGTCCAGCGCCGAAGTGAGCTGCGCCGACATCGCCTATTCGGTGTACGACCCGGCGGAACCGCTCAATCGCGGGGTCTTCGCGTTTAACCGGGTGGTGGATGACTACGCCCTGGCGCCGGTCGCTCGCGGCTATCGCCACACGCCGGACTTTTTCCAGACGGGTGTGCATAACTTCGTGGCGAACTTCGGCGAGCCTGAGGTGTTTATCAACGACCTGCTGCAAGGCAACCCGATGCGTTCGGTCAATACGCTGGGGCGGTTCGCGCTGAATACCACGGTGGGCGTGGTGGGGTTGATCGACGTCTCCGGCATGGCCGGCATTCCACGTCATAAAGCCGACTTCGGCCAGACCTTCGGCGTGTGGGGCATCGGCGACGGGCCAATCGTCGAACTGCCGTTGCTCGGCACGTCCAACAGCCGCGATGCGGCCGGGCGTGTGCTGAGTTTCGTGGTCGATCCGTTCGGCGACAACAGCGATACCGTGGACACGCTCTCAACGATCAACACCGTCGGCGACATCGTCGATGACCGAGCCGAAGTCCTGCCGCTGACCGACAGCCTGCAAAAACTGCCGGACTATTACAGCGCGTTGCGCAACGTGGTGGCCGAGCATCGCGCCGCTTTCGTGGTCGAGGGCAAACAAGGCTCGCCGAAGAACACTCAACCACAATGCACAGGAGCACCGGCCGATGGTTTCTGAAGGCCTGATTCTTCAACACCGCGTGACCCGCGACGACGAGGCGAATCTGCACTGCCGGGAAATCACCCTGCGCCTGTCCGCAGACTGTCGCCAACTGGTGCTCACCCGCTACACCGAACACTACGGCCCGGCGCTGGTGCGCTGGATCGAGCGCAGTCACACGGTGTCGGTGAGCGAGCTGTTTCGCTGGCTGGTCGCCAACGGTGAGGCGGATGTCAGTGAGCAGCGATCACTTCCTCCAACACCCGCGCTACGCACTGCACCGCCGCGTCCTCATCGCGGCGTTTATGCCAGGCCAGATGCACCGCAAATCCCTCAACCTCAATCGGCGGTTGCACGGCGTGCAGCGTCTTGGCCATCGGCATCGACAGGCACTGGCTGGGCAACATCGCAATCAGGTCCGAGCCCAGCAGCAGATCCGGAACCATGACGAAGCTCGGCACGACGATCCCGACCCGTCGCGCCAGCCCCCTCCCTTTCAACAACTCGTCGAGCGGGCCCCAGGTTGCGCCCCGGCCAGACACCAGCACGTGTGGATAACTCAGCCAGCGGTCGAGATTGAAGTCTGCAATTGCAGGATGCCCGGCGCGCATCGCCACCACGAAATGCTCGTGCAACAGCAGGCGTCGGGTGTAATCCGGTCCGAGGGGCGGGAAGACCGACATGGCCAGATCGCTTTGGCCGCGACTCAAACTTTCCTGAGCCGCTTCGCCGCCCTGCCAGGGTTGAATCACCAGGTCGATGCCCGGTGCCAACTCGGCCAGTCGCTGGTGCAACTGTTGCGCGACGATGATCGCCGGGAAGTCGGCCATGACGATGCGCACGGTTTGGCGCAGGGTACTCAGGTCGGCACTGGCAGCGCCGACCAGGGTGCTGACCGAGCCCAGAATCTGCTTCAACGGACCGCGCAAGGCCTGCGCCTTGGGGGTCAGTTGCATGCCGCCCGGTACGCGTTCGAGCAGGCGATCCTGGAACAGATGCCGACAACGCTCCAGCGCATTGGAGGCCGCCGGTTGCGACAGGCCGACACGCTCGGCCGCGCGGGAGACGTGGGCTTCGTCGAGCAACGCATCGAGCACGGTCAACAGATTGAGGTCCACCGAACGTAGATTCATTGAATCAATACCTAATTAGACAAACCATCCATTGGAGCAATTTATAGCACGCTGGCACGCTGTGGCTCCCTTCACTTGAACCGGGTAATCCCATGAACGACACCACGCTGATTATGAGTTTTCACCCGGATCTGGGACGTTCACACGCCAACCGCGCCTTGCTTGATGCCGTGAAGGATCTGCCGGGCGTCTCCATCGTCGATCTGTATGGGCTTTACCCGACCGATGAAGTCGACACCGCCGTGGAGGTGCAGCGCTTGTTGTCGGCAAAGCGGCTGGTGCTGCAATTTCCGGTGCAGTGGTACTCGACCCCGGCGTTGCTGAAAAACTGGCAGGACCGTGTGCTGACGCAGATGTACTACATCGCTTATGAAGCGCAGGGTTCCAGGCTTGAGGGCTTGCCGATCATGATTGTGGCGACGGCGGGCAATACGCCCGAGGCCTACAGTGAAACCGGCGTTAACCTGTTTCCCCTTGAGCAATTGCTGCAACCGTTGCGCGCGACTGCGCATCGCTGCCAATGGGCGTGGAGCGAGCCGTTTCTGGTGTATCGGGCCAACAAGCTGCCGGGGTCGGAGTTGAATGTCATCGCCACTGATTACCGGGCCAGGATTGAGCAGTTTCAACGCAACCCATGACACTCTTCAGCTCAAAGCCACTGATTTGATATCGTGCACGCCATCGTCTCTCCCGACCCATGAACAAGGAAGAATCAATGGTACCCCTCGGCATTTTGGTGTTCCTCGCTGCATCAGCGGGGATATGGCATTGGATCGTGAGGAATCGTGGCAGCGTCAATCTGTGGCTGGCCAACCTGGCAGGTGCCCTGGCCAGTTTCCTCGTGGGTGTGGTCGTGCTGATCTTTATGGCCCCCGAACAGGCTGGAACACGGGGCCCGACGTATTTTCTTTATTCGTTGATGGCGTTCATCGGGGTGTTCATCGGGACGTGGCTCTTCGTCATCGCCCGATTCAAGGAAGGCGAACATCCGGTCGGCCGTCATTTTATCGCCGGGGCCTGCAGTGTGGTGGCGGCATTTTTCACGCTGTTGCTGTGGGTAACGACCTTTCCCGCCAAGTAAACGTTACCCCAGGCAATTGATGAAGTTCAGGCAGAGGTCTGCGTTATCATCGCCGGCCTGTGCGCCAAGAGTCTTGAACCCGGATGTCCGAATCACTGCCACTGCCTGACAACTGCACCCCACTGCCACCGGTTCTGGTCGGGCCGCTGTTGCGGCGCCTGGAGCCTTCACGGCTGGTGCTGTGGCTCGTGGGCACCCGGGCGTTGTCGCTGACATTACGCCTGCAAGATGTTGGCGACATCCGCCTCGACGCCGGGCAATGCACGATCATTCCCGTCGGAACGCACGCCTTTATTCATTTGATCGATGTGCCGCTCGACAACGCCCTGCCCTGCGACACGTTGATCGAGTACGACCTGTTGATTGATGGCGCAATGACGGGCATCGCCGAATGGGCGCCGCATCTGTTGTATGGCGAAGCACGCTGCCCGAATTTTGTTTTGCGCTCGCGGATCGACCAACTGCTGCATGGCTCTTGCCGCAAACCTCACCATCCCGCCGCCGACGGCTTGCTCTGTGTCGATCATTTGCTGGCTTCGGAACACGAGGCCACTGAGCGCCCGGCGTTGCTGATGATGAGTGGCGACCAGGTGTACGCCGACGATGTCGCCGGGCCGATGCTGAGGGCCATTCATGCCTTGATCGCACGGCTGGGATTATTCGGCGAACACCTCGAAGGCGCCGTGGTCAGCGACAGCGCCAAGCTCTATGAGCATGCGGCCAGCTACTACCACCGTGCGGATTTGTTACCGGCGCTGCAAAGCAATGAAACCCTGCGCGAGCGATTTTTCGGCGGCGCGCGCAAGCCGATTTTCACCAGCAGCAGTGCCGATAATCATCTGGTGACCTTCGCTGAGGTCATGGCCATGTACCTGCTGGTGTGGTCGCCGACACCCTGGACGCTGATCACGCCAAAACCGCCGAAGTTGATTCCCGAACGGCGCGAGCGTTATGCGCTGGAGCAGACGCGCATCGATACCTTCAAGGCTGGCCTGGGCGGTGTCGCACGGGCCTTCGCGCATCTGCCGTGCCTGATGATCTTCGACGACCACGATATTACCGATGACTGGAATCTTTCCGCGCAATGGGAGGAAACGGCCTACGGCCACCCGTTCTCCAAGCGCATCATCGGCAACGCGCTGATTGCTTACATGCTGTGCCAGGGCTGGGGCAACAACCCGGATGCGTTCGGCGCGGTGCTGGCGAAGACCGATGGTTTCAGCGCGACCGGGGAAGACGGCTACCTCGACAGCCCGGTGCAGGACGCCTTGATCGATGAGCTGCTGAAGTTTCAGCACTGGCATTACGTGCTGCCCACCAGCCCCGCGATGGTGGTGCTCGACACCCGCACGCGGCGCTGGCGCAGCGAGATGACGCTCAAGCAACCCTCGGGTCTATTGGACTGGGAAGCCCTCTGCGAACTGCAACAGGAACTGCTGGATCACCCGTCGGCAATCATCGTTTCGCCCGCGCCGGTGTTCGGTGTGAAGCTGATCGAAACCGTGCAACGGGTGTTCAGCTGGTTCGGTTATCCCCTGTTGGTGGACGCCGAAAACTGGATGGCCCATCGCGGCGCAGCGCAGGTGATCCTGAACATTTTCCGACACTCGCGTACACCGGGTAACTACGTGGTGCTGTCAGGCGATGTGCATTATTCCTTCGTCTACGAAGTGCTGATCCGACACCGCAAGGCGGGCCCAAGGATCTGGCAGATCACCAGCAGCGGCATCAAGAACGAATTTCCGCCGACGCTGCTGGAATGGTTCGACCGGCTCAACCGCTGGCTCTATTCGCCACGTTCACCACTGAACTGGCTGACCAAGCGCCGACGGATGCGCATCGTGCCGCATGTTCCGGAGCATGCCGAGGCGGGTGAACGGTTGTGGAATTCGGCGGGGATCGGGCAGGTGTTCTTTAATGAAAAAGGACAGCCGCAGGCGATTTACCAGCACAACTCGGATGGCTCGCCGAAGACGCGGATGGTGGCGCCTGAGACTGAAGACTGAAGGCGAGAGACCGAGTTGTCTGCATCGCGAGCAAGCTTGCTCCTACAGTAGATCGTGGTGATTTATGGATCTCATCCGAACCCTGATCATTGGCAATTCCGGCTCCGGCAAGAGCTGGCTGGCCAAGCGCCTGGCGGATCACTTGAAAGCGCCGTGGGTTGATCTGGACGCGATTCACTGGCTGTCCGACGAACACAGCATCGCCCGCCCCCGCGCCGAAGCCCTGGGCATGGCGCGGATCGCAGCAGATGAAGAGCGCTGGGTGATCGAAGGTGTCTACGGCTGGATCGTCAGCGAACTTATCCACAGGGCCTCGGCGTTGATCTGGCTGTGTGTTGAGGATGAGGAATGCGTCGCCAATGTTCGTCTGCGTGAGGCTAATCGGGATGAGCAGGACGAGAGGCTGATCGCCTTGCTCGACTGGGCCGGCAGTTATCGTGCTCGCGAGGGTTCCAGTGGGTATGCCGAGCATCGGCAGTTGTTCGAAGGGTTCGCCGGTTCAAAACTGCGACTCATGAACCGCGCGGACATCACCGACTTCGCTGATTCCCGGCCGTATAAGAGCGAACCGCACCTGTAGGAGCCAGGCTTGCCGGCGAAAGCGTCCTCAAGAGCGCCTTCGCCGGCAAGCCTGGCTCCTACAAAAAGCGGTCAGCATTAAAGTCGTTCAGACCGTTTTCACCGCCCGACCAACCCCTCTGACAATCATCTCCACCTCGCGCTCATCAATCGTCAGCGGTGGCAGCAGGCGGATGGTCTTGCCCCGTGTCACGTTGATCAGCAAGGCGTGATCCCGGGCGGCGATCAGGGTCAGGTCGCGAATCGGTTGCTTGAGTTCGATGCCGATCATCAAACCCTGGCCGCGAATCTCCAGCACGTTCGGGTCATCGGCCAACTCGGTGCGCAATCTGGCGAGCAAGCGGTCGCCCTGTATTTTGGCGTTTTCCAGCAGGCCCTGTTCTTCGATGATGTCCAGCACGGTGCAACCCACGCGGCAGGCCAGTGGATTACCGCCGAACGTGCTGCCGTGGCTGCCGGGGGTGAAGAGGTCGGCGGCTTTGCCCCGGGCCAGGCAGGCGCCGATGGGGACGCCGTTACCGAGGCCTTTGGCCAGCGTCATGACGTCCGGAACGATGCCTTCGTGCTGGAACGCAAACCACTGGCCAGTGCGGCCGATGCCGGTCTGGATCTCGTCGAGCATCATCAGCCAGCCACGCCGGTTGCACAGGTCGCGCACGGCCTTGAGGTAACCGGGCGGTGCCAGTTGCACACCGCTTTCACCCTGGATCGGCTCCATCAGGATTGCCACGATTCTTGCGCCGTGGGCCTGCTGGACCTTGTCCAGCGCCTTGAGGTCGCCGAACGGCACTTTGACGAAATCACCCGGCAGTTCATTGAACCCCAGGCGCACGGCCGGGCCATCGCTGGCGGACAGGGTGCCGAGCGTCCGGCCATGGAACGCGTTTTCCATGACGACCACCAAGGGCTGTTCGATGCCTTTGTGCCAGCCATGCAGCCGCGCCAGTTTCAGCGCAGTCTCGTTGGCTTCGGCACCGGAGTTATTGAAGAACGCCCGCTCCATGTCCCCCAGCCGCGTCAGTTTCTGCGCCAGCCGCTGTTGCCAGTCGATGCTGTAGAGGTTGGAGGTGTGCAGCAGCAGGCCGGCCTGTTCGCTGATCGCCGAGACGATTCTGGGATGCGAATGCCCAACATTGGTCACCGCCACGCCCGCCACCGCGTCCAGGTATTCACGACCGGCCTGATCCCACAGGCGCGTGCCCAGGCCTTTACTGAAACTCAGTGCCAGCGGTTGGTAAGTACTCATCAGGCAGGCGGCGGTCATGACATCAAACTCCATCAATGGTCGGTGTTTTTGCAGTATGGTTAGCCACCTGAGCTGGATAAACGCTGCAATACTTCATTCATTTTAAAGTCGGGCTTGATAATGGATTTGTTCCAGGCAATGACCGTGTACGTAAGGGTGGTGGAATCCGGCAGCATGACCGCCGCCGCTTTTCAGTGCGAAATGTCCACCACCATGGTGGGCAATCACCTGCGGGCACTGGAGCAGCGTCTGGGTGTGCGCTTGCTCAACCGTACGACCCGGCGCCAACGGTTGACGGAATTTGGCACCGCGTACTATCAACGCTGCCTGGAAGTGCTGGGACTGGTGGCCGAATCCGAGCGCCTGGCCGAGCAGGCCCTCGACGAGCCGAGCGGCACCCTGCGCATTACCGCACCGTTAACCTTCGGCACGGAAAAACTGGCACCGGCGCTCAGCGAATTCGCCCTGCTGTGCCCGCGCGTAAAACTGGACGTTGTCCTCACCAACCGCCGCCCCGACTTGCTTGAAAACGGCATCGACGTAGCGTTTCGCCTGGGCAACATGGAACAGACCAACCTGATCGCCCGTCCACTGGTGGACTACACCCTGACCATGTGCGCATCGCCGATCTACCTGGCGCGTCGCGGCAACCCGGAAAAACCTGATGACCTGCGACACCACGACTGCCTGTCCTTCGCCTACCCGGCCGGTGATGACTGGCAATCGGTGGAAAAGGAATGGCGTCTGAGCGGGGCCGAAGGCGAGGTAGCGGTGGCGGTCAGTGGACCGATGCTGATCAACAGCTCCGCCGGTTTGCATCAGGCGGCACGCACCGGCATGGGCATCGTGCTGTTACCCGACGCCTTGGTAGAACAAGACCTCAAAGACGGAACACTGGTGGCCTTGATGCCGAATTACCCGCCGCCGAGCCGGCCAATGAGCCTGATGTACGCTCAGGATCGCTACCGCTTGCCGAAATTACGCCGTTTCGTCGACTTCGCCATGGCGATGTGGGGCAAGCACTAGGCGGTTGAATGCACCATCGACTAATCTCCTCGACTGGCGGGTCGCTTTGGTCAGGGAGAGCAGTGATGGATGGGGCCTCGGATATTGAAGCGTTGAAGTTCAATCTGTCGGATTTGAACGAAGACATGCTGCACACCATTCTGGAACTGGTCAGTGATGGCATCTGGGACTGGAACGCCAATACCGGGTTCGTTTACCGCAACCGCGGCTGGTACGAAATGCTCGGCTATGCGCCTCACTCCCTCAACAACACGGTATTCACCTGGGAATCGGTGATGCATCCCGAGGATTACCCACGGGTCATGGCCCTGTTTGACGCCTACCTGAGCCAACAGGCTCCCGGCTATCAGGCCGAGTATCGCTGCCGCATGCAGGATGGTAGCTATACCTGGGTCGAAGACCGCGGCTACGTGCTCGCCCGCAACGCCGACGGTTCGGTGGCGCGCATGGTCGGTGCGCACCGCAGCATCGAAGACAAGAAGCGCTTGTTCGAAGAGCTTGAACGAAAGAACAAATCCCTCGAAGCCATCGTCGAAGAACGCACCCGCGAGTTATCCCGGGTCAACCAGCAACTGCAGATTCAGCTCGAAGAAAATCGCAAACTGGCGGAAACCGACGCACTGACCACAATCGCCAATCGCCATCGCCTGAGCAAGGACCTTCCTCAGGCATGTGATCGCGCCCAGCGCTTCCGACAGCCGCTGTCGCTGATTGCCATGGACATCGACGACTTCAAGAACATCAACGATCACTACGGTCATGCCTTGGGGGATGCCGCGTTGGTGCAGGTAGTCCAGAGCGTGAAACATTGCGTACGCGACGGCGATTTGCTGGCGCGCTGGGGCGGTGACGAGTTCATCATCATTCTTCCCGATACCCCGTTGGCCGACGCCAGAAGCCTCGCGGAGACAATCCGCCATAGCGTCGCCAGTTTGCTGCCAGTGGGAGACTTTCAAGTAACCATGAGTTTTGGCGTCGTACAACGCTTTGAAGAAGAACAACAGACCGGGCTGCTGGCCAGGGCTGATCAAGCGTTGTATCGGTCGAAAGTGGCGGGCAAGAATGTGATTTCAGGGTGAAGGTATTGGTTAATCCATGATCACCTCAAGATGTAGTGACAACCTCAGCAAGTCAAAAAATGGAGCAATAGCATTGTTATGGAAATTCTGAACAACGAAAACAATCTAAATGCTTATTTAGAAAAAATTCACAACAAACAAATAACAATAGTTAGTGCCTTTGCAAGCAAAACAGAAAACCTGATTGACACAATGCTAAAAAATGAAAACTCCATTGAGCTTATTATCGGAACAATCAACTCATTCTCCTCCCCCGATTTCATTGAACACTGCAGAGACATCAAAAATAACAAGCTTAACTTTTCTGTAGACTTTGGTTATCAGGCAAGCACCCATTGGAAGGTGTACTTGATAGCCCCGAAGACCGTCATTATTGGAAGTGCCAATTTTACAAGCACCGGAATCAGTCTATTTCGCGACACTTGTGTAGTTATTACCAGCAAGGAGCTTCACAACAACTACAAAAAAGAAATTGCAACAATCAAAAAATCACCCGCCGTTATTTATTCTCGTACGGACACCTTCAACAGGCATTTAAACCTTTACAGAGCGAATCACGACAAGATGCAAAAGGCCTTAGCCAGAGGCATGCAATACGCCGACGGTCCTGATTGGCTAAAGGATGAGTCTAACCAGTCACTGCCAATTTTTATATGGGACACCTATCACACCGAGAAGACAAAAGAGCGCGCACAGAAAGTACTAAAGGAAAACACTTCAACCATTGAGCATAAGGGCATTCGTGACTTTTTCTGTTATGACGCTTCAAGCGGATGCCCCTACAATGAGGGCGACATCGTTATCTGCACCAGCAACAAAGGTCACTACCTTGACTTTTACAGTTTTGACCGAATCATAAAAAGCGGCAAGACATATTACATCTACTCATTAAAACAAGGAAAACGCTTTCGCCCCTTCCCGATAAAACATAGAAAAAGCCAAATTAAAATCCACCTTTCAGACTGGTACGAGCAAGGTATTACTAAGCTGAACAGAGACAACATATCCAGCTTTATGTGTGACGACTAGACTTTAGTTATTTCCATCGTCATGTGCGCCAGACAAGGCATCACCCAACGACCATGAGAGACACCATGTACATCTGTGACTTGAAACCCGCAGCGGTTGAATCTGTTCGCCTTTTTCTCGCAAAGAACGGATGGGCCCATCGCACAGGTTCGTCTGATCATTTTGCTCTGCTGATCGCTAACTCCCAACGCACAGCCATTGCGGTGAAGGATTCCAGGATCATTGGGTTCGCCCGAGGCATTACCGATGGACTGTCCAACGGTTATCTGTCGATGGTTGTCGTATGTGAGCACCATCGACTCAAAGGTGTCGGGCGTGCTCTGGTTGAGCATGTCATGGGTGACAACAACGAGATCACCTGGGTTTTACGAGCGGGTCGCGAAGGTGCTTCGGATTTCTTTTCGGGCCTGGGGTTTGAAACGTCGACCATCGCGATGGAGCGTCCGCGTCGTAAGTAACCAAGCCGCCAGTTACATCCCCGCCTTCACCAACACCGGTTTCTCTTGATACCGCTCCGGAAACAACTTCTTCAACTGGGCCACTTTCGGTAGATCATTGATAACGATGTACGGATAGGTGGGGTGTTCAGTCAGAAAGTCCTGATGTTCCTCTTCTGCCGGGTAGAAACCGTTATAGGTTTCCAGTTTGGTGACGATCGGTTTGTTGAACGATTTCGCAGCGTCGAGCTGGGCAATGTAGGCCTGGGCAACACGTTGCTGCTCGCTGTTTTCCGGAAAAATCGCCGAGCGATACTGCGTGCCGTGGTCAGGTCCCTGACGATTGAGTTCGGTCGGGTTGTGAGCCACCGAGAAGTAGATCTGCAACAAGGTGCCGTAGCTGACCTGAGTGGGGTCGAAGGTCACCTCGACCGATTCCGCGTGACCGGTATTGCCGTCGCTGACCCGCTCGTATTGAGCGGTGTCGGCCGCCCCGCCCGCGTAACCGGAGACGGCTTTCTTCACGCCTTTGACATGCTGAAACACACCTTGGACGCCCCAGAAGCAACCGCCGGCGAACACGGCGGTTTCGCTGTGGGCCTGGGTGATTTCGTCGAGTGTGGGTGCGGGGATGATGACCGCGTCTTCGGCGGATCCGAAAGAGAACGCAGAGCATTGGCCGATGACGCCAGCGGCGGCCAGTCCCAACAGGGTGCGACGCAAGGTGAACAGGGTTTTCATGAGGCGGACTCCTGAATCAGTGAGGTGGCGATCAACCGAACGTAAAGGCATATGCCGAGACACCCGGATCGAGAAATTCGATGCTGAACGTCCGATCCGTTACTGCGCCGGACTGGCGCACCAGTTGATACAAACGTTGTTCGGTGACGCTACCGCTGCCATCGGGCGCCACGTCTGTACCGTGGGCATCGCCGGGGGCTTTTCCGTCAATCAGCACTTTGAAACGCACCGGCCTGCCGTCTGCGCCGGGTCCCAGTACCAGATGCAAATCACGTGCGTGGAAGCGGTAGACAATGCGACTGGCGGGCGCGCTTGAAGTGGCCCGCTCCGGACCGACAATCCACTGACCACCCAGGCTCCAGTCATTCAGGGCCAGTTGCGACGGAGGGTTGTAGGTCATCAACTTGTCGGGAACCAGACTGGTTTCGGGGACGAAATGCTCCGAGCGCTGGTAGCCGAGATAGGTTTCCGGCGACTGCACTTCGTTCATGTCCGGCGCGAGTTGAACACCCTCGGCATTGGCATTAATCAACCCGTCATCCACCTTGGCGGCACCCGCTTCACGCAGCAATTGCTGGATCACCCGCTCCGACTCGGCGTACTCGCCTTCGCCAAAGTGGTGATACCGAATGCGCCCCTGGGCGTCGGCAAAATAGTGGGCCGGCCAATACTCATTGTTGAAAGCTCGCCAGATCTTGAATTCGTTGTCGATGGCCACCGGGTAGTTGATACCCAGGTCCTTCATGGCTTTGGTGACGTTGCCTACGTTGCGCTCGAAGGCGAATTCGGGCGCATGGATGCCAATCACCACCAACCCCTGATCGCGGTATTTTTCAGCCCAGGCTTTTACATAGGGCAAGCTGCGCAGGCAGTTGATGCAGGAGTAAGTCCAGAAATCCACCAGCACTACCTTGCCCTTCAACGCCTGGGCATCGAGTGGTGGCGAGTTGAGCCATTGCACGGCGCCATCCAGCGATGGCAGCTTGCCTTCGATGGGCAGTGTGCCCGGCGCTTTGTCAGCCACATTCATCGCACCGTCAGCGGTCGGGTTCCTCGTCATCATCGCCTCGCTGCCGTTCGGTGTCTTACCGGCCAAACGACCCACCAGCGCCTGCTCGATACCACCGGTAGATGCCGTAGAAAACCGCGCCAGAATCCCGGTATCTAGTCCCAACGAAATCGCCGCCACACCCGCCAGCATGGCCGCGCCCAAACCTCGACGGACCCACTCGCCAGCACCGATGGAACGCTTCATGGCGGCAAAAACCTTACCGCCCAGCAGCAACGCAACCGCAAGGGAAGTGGCGGCACCGGCGGCGTAGGCCAGCAGCAACAGGGTAGTGGCGATGCTTGCTCCTTGCAGCGCGGCGCCGGTTAACAACAGGCCCAGAATTGGCCCGGCACACGGAGCCCAGAGCAGCCCCGTGGCAACACCGATCAAAAACGAAGCACCGGGACGCGGCCGGGCATCGGCGCCCGCCACCTCCGACAACCGACTGCCAGCCGCCACCAACGGGCGCGTCAGACGTTCGGCCAACTGCGGCAGCAACAGCGTCAGCCCGAACAGGGCGACAAACACCAACGCGAGCCAGCGTCCATACTGATTGAGTTGCACCACCCAACCGCCGCCCACTGCCGCCAATGAAGCGACCAGCGCGAAGGTCAGCGCCATGCCCGCCAGCAGCGGCAGGCCGCTCTTCATGAACGGCTGCCCGGTGCGAGCGAAGACAAACGGCAACACCGGCAGAATGCACGGGCTGACGATCGTCAGCACACCACCGAGATAAGCGAGGACCAGAAGCCACATAGCGTCGACCTGCAGGAAATGAGAGAAGAAGGAATCAAGCCACCTGTGGCTTGAAGGTCATCGCCAGACCGTTCATGCAGTAGCGCAGACCGGTAGGTTTGGGCCCATCGTCGAAGACATGGCCCAGATGACCGCCGCAACGCCGGCAGTGAACCTCTTCGCGCAACACACCAAAGGACCGGTCCTGACGGGTCGCCACCGCCTTGTCCAGTGGTGCCCAGAAACTCGGCCAACCGGTGCGGCTATCGAACTTGGTGGCAGATGAAAACAGCGGCAGATCGCAACCGGCACAGGCAAAGGTTCCATCACGATGCTCATTGTTCAGCGCACTGCTGTAAGCCCGTTCAGTGCCCTCTTCCCGCAGGATTTCGTACTGCTCGTCACTGAGCAGGGCACGCCATTCACTGTCAGTGTGCGTCACCTCGAAAACCTCCGCCGCGCTGGCCTCGCTGACCAGCGCAGAGCTGGCCGCAAATTTTGGCAATACACCGATCGCCAGGGCTGCAACCCCCAGCCCGCCGCTCGCTACAAGAAATTGTCGCCGTGAAAACATGGCCGTCTCCAAAATCCAAAGTGCCTTTCATGGAACACAGCCTAGGCTTGGGTTGATCGCCAAATCCTCACGGGAAGTTAAACAATTCGTGATAACTCTGGCCCCGGAAAACCCGCACAATGCGCTCATTGCGCCGAAGGATTGAGCTTGATGGAACCGACCAAACGCGTCCTCGTGGTCGAGGACGACCTGCATATCGCCGACCTTATCTGCCTGCATCTTCGTGATGAGCAGTTCGAGGTGGTGCACTGCGCCGATGGCGATGAAGGCATGCGAATGCTGCAGCAAGGAAGCTGGGATGCACTGATCCTCGACCTGATGCTGCCGGGCGTCGATGGCCTGGAAATCTGCCGGCGCGCCCGCGCCATGGCACGCTACACACCGATCATCATCACCAGCGCGCGCTCAAGTGAAGTGCACCGGATTCTGGGGCTGGAACTCGGTGCCGACGATTACCTGGCCAAACCCTTTTCCATGCTTGAGCTGGTCGCTCGGGTCAAAGCGCTGTTGCGGCGGGTCGACGCCATGGCCCGCAACCTGAAAATGGACGCCGGCAGCCTGATTGCAGACGGGCTGGCCATCGACCCGATCACCCGCGATGTGTCCCTTGACGGCAAACGCCTCGATCTCACGCCACGGGAGTTCGACCTGTTGTATTTCTTCGCCCGCCAGCCTGGCAAGGTGTTCTCGCGCATGGACCTGCTCAATGCCGTGTGGGGTTACAGCCATGAAGGCTACGAGCACACGGTCAATACCCACATCAACCGCCTGCGCGCGAAAATCGAGGCCGACCCGGCACAACCGGTGCGCATCCTCACGGTGTGGGGCCGTGGCTACAAATTCGCGGCCAGGGAGGAACAGTCATGAGGCTGACCCTCACCCAGCGGCTGTCGCTGGTGTTCGCCGTGCTGTTGCTGGTGTGCTGCGGCACCTCGGCATGGATGCAGGTACGTTCCAACCAGATGCATGAACAGGAAGTGGTGCAAGGGCTGTCGCGGGATCTGGCCCAGCACATCGCTCGTGACACCGTGCTGATGGACACCCAGGGCCTGATGCCCAATGCCGTGCGTGACCTGTTCAGCAAACTGATGCTGGTCAATCCCAGTGTCGAGGTTTATCTGCTCGACACCGAGGGCAAGATTGTCGGCAGCGCCGCGCCCGAGGGCCGGATTCATCGCGAGCGGATCGACCTCGCGCCGATCCAGCGCCTGCTCAAAGGCGATGCCCTGCCGATTCTCGGCGACGACCCGCGCAGCGCCGATGCGCGCAAGGTGTTCAGCGCCGCGCCGCTGAAAGTTGACGGCAAGCCGGCTGGTTATCTCTATGTGGTGCTGCTCGGTGAGGACCACGATCGCCTGGCTGAACGCGGCGCCACCAGTGCGGCACTCAATACCGCCCTGTTATCGATCGGGTTGGTTGCACTGCTGTGCCTGATTGCCGGTCTCACCGCGTTTGCACTGATTACCCGACCTTTGCGCCGACTGACCGAAACCGTCAGCCAGTTCGACATCGATGGCGTCCCGGCCACGCCTCCTGAATCAGCGCCGGTGGAAAAAACCGCCAGCCACGATGAAATTGCCATTCTCGACGCGACCTTCCGACAGATGCAGGCACGCCTCAGTGAACAATGGCGCTCGTTGACCCGCCAGGATCAGGAACGCCGCGAGCTGGTGGCGAACATTTCCCACGACTTGCGCACGCCGTTGGCCTCGCTTCACGGCTATCTGGAAACCCTGTCAATGAAGGACGCCACATTGTCCCCCGCCGACCGTCGCCGCTACCTTGGCATCGCTCTGGACCAAAGCCGCAAAGTCGGCGGTCTGGCGCAATCGCTGCTGGAGTTGGTAAGGCTGGAACACGGTTTTGTGCAACCGGTGCTGGAGCGCTTCTCTCTGACCGACCTGGTGCAGGACATCTTCCAGAAATTCGAACTGACCGCCGAGGCGCGTCAGGTCGAACTGAAAGCCAACTTTGCCCCCAACGTTGCAGCCGCCTGCGCCGATCTGGGGCTGATTGAACGGGTGCTCACCAATCTGTTCGACAACGCTCTGCGTCACACCGCCCAAGGTGGGGAAGTCGAACTGAGCCTGCGCCCTCAAGGGTCTTTCGTCGAAGTCACCGTCAGCGACACCGGGCCCGGCATCGCGCCAGAACTGCGCGAAGGGTTGTTCCTGCGCCCGTTCAACATTGGCGGGGCAAGGCGCGATGGCGGACTCGGGCTGCGAATCGTGCATCGGATCCTGCAACTGCACGGTCGCGATATCCAGCTGATCGACGTGCCCGGGCGCGGTGCAACGTTCCGCTTCACACTGCCGGTTGATCAGCAAACCGCAGAGCAATGGGCGGTGCGGTCGATGAATCTGAATTCACCGGGGAAATAGTCGCCGCAACCGCTATGATCCCGACTTCACTTTTCGGCAAGGACGCTGCTCGATGCTCAACACCCTGCAAAACACTCCGCTGTGGGTTTATGCAATATTTCTGCTGCTCTGTTACTACGGCATCAAAGCCCTGTCCCCGACCCGTGAAAGCAAGTTTTCACTGCTGATCACACCGCCGATTTTGTTGGGCTGGTCGCTGTATTCGCTGAATCTGACACCCGACGTCTCACTCTCAATCAGTTGCTGGCTGGCTGCCGTGATCGTGGGCAGCGTCGTCGCACTGGTGATTTTTTCGCGCAAAGGTGTCGAGCTGGATCAAGCGCAAACCGGGTTGATCGTGCCGGGCACAGCAAAAACCCTGGTGCTTTACCTGCTGTTTTTCGCTGTTAACTATTACTTTGGCTACCAGGCCGAGGTTGATCCGCAGCACTCGGCGACTCTGCCGATGGTGTTGCTCAAGGCGTGTACATCGGGGTTTGCGAGCGGGTTGTTCTGCGGACGCTCATTCCGGTTTTATCAAACGTTCCGCTCCCTGAAGCCCGCCATCCTGTAGGAGCCGGCTTGCTGGCGAAGGCGGAGGGTCAGTCAATATTGGTATCGACTGACATGCCGCCATCGCCAGCAAGCCGGCTCCTTCAAGGTGGTGGTAGCCAGTTCTTTTGCCCGCTCGCCTGTTCACCCGTGACAACGCCGCGCAGGTCCAATAGATTAGGCGGCCTGAAAAAGCCCTGTGCTTTTTCGCCCCAATTCAAGTTAAAGAAGTAGTGAAATTTCAATGTCCGATTCCAATACCGCTGAATCCGTAGTCACCTTGTCGTCCAAAGCGGAATACGAAAACTCCATCAATCTTTCACAGCACGTGCCCCAGGCCAAGACCATCGCCGAGATGGTGCTGGACGCTTTCCAGTCCACCCGGGAAAGTGACCAGATCCGCGAGCTGCGCGCCGCGATTCGCCAGGCCCACGACCGCTTCGACGACGATAAAGCCTATGAATTGATGGGCGAACTCAAGCAACTCAAGGACGCCGAGGCAGCCGATATCGCGGCCCTTGAAGACCTGAGCAGCAAATTCTCGATCAGCCGGATCCTTTCCAGCTTCAAGGACGATCCTGCGTTTCAGGAGATCGTCTACGGTCTGGCCCTGAAAGTACTGAACCAGACGCATCAGGCCATCAGCAACCCAACCAGTGGCAAGAGCAAAACGGCCCGCGCCAAGAAAGATGTCGAAGTGTTCACCATCAGCAAGGACGGCATCAGCGTCACGCTGCCGCTGCGCACTCCGCGTTCGCGACTCAACGTTGACCGTGAGGCCCTGGAGTTCCTCGGCTTTACCTTTGTCGGCGAAGGCGATGAAGCAGAGCTGGAAAGCGAATCGTTCCTGGACAGTAGCGGAACCGAACACGCCGTTAACCGCAAAAACATCATCACCGCGCTTCAGCAGCAAACCGCGTTCGATGGCTACAGCATCGCCGCGCAGTAACACTTCCCGCTCAGCAGCGCCTCAAGCGCCACTGACCTAAAAGCCCCGCCCTAGAGCGGGGCTTTTTATTGCCCGCGATTCCGGCAAAAGCGCGATTACTCTCTGTGTATCGACGCCAGAAAAAAACTTCCCTTAACCCTTGAGCACCACGGGTCCGCCTGCGGGGAACGTCAACTTTCTTTCCAGCCCAAGACCTCAGTGGTGCGATTGCTGAGGTCATCATGCACCCGACCCCCTTGTATCGTCAGTTAGCCAACCACTACCTCGACGCGATCCGCAGCGGCACCTTGAAAACCGGGGAACGCTTCCCCTCCATTCGGCTGATGATGGAAAAACACGCCGTCAGCCTGTCGACCGCGGTGCAGGTGTGCCGGGAGCTTGAGGACTATGGCGTCCTGGAAGCCCGTCCGCGTTCCGGCAACTACATTCGCCAGCCGGACACCTTGCCCAAACCGGTCGTGACCACAACGCCTGCGCCCCTTGATACCGAGGTCTATCTCGGCATTCACGAGCAAGTGTCATCGGTGCTCAAGGCCAGCCAACGCGCGACGGTCAAGGTCAATTTCGCCAGCGCCTACTGCGCGCCGGAACTCTATCCGTTGAAGATTCTGCAAGACCATATGAGCAAGGCATTGCGTCAGGATCAGAAACTGCTGGGTGCGACAGGCCCGACCTGCGGCAACATCGAGTTGCGCAACATCCTTGCCCGACGAGCGCTGACGGCAAAGGCCAACTTGAGCGCCGAGAAAATGGTGATCACCAACGGCGCGACCGAAGCGATCAACCTGGCCTTGCGTGCGGTGACCCACCCCGGCGACACCGTGGCCGTGGAATCCCCGACCTTTTACGGCCTGCTGCAAATTCTCGAAAGTTTGAACTTGCGAGTGCTCGAAGTCCCGGCAACGGCCCATTCGGGCATCAATCTGTTCGCGCTCGAACAGCTGTTGCAAGGCCCCGAACGGATTCGGGCGCTGATCGTCATTCCCAATCTGCAGAATCCGCTCGGCAGCATCATGCCCGACACCCACAAGGCTCGGCTGGTGCAATTGTGTGCCGAGCACGGCACCGTGCTGATCGAAGACGATACCTACGGCGACCTGGTGGACACCGAGCAGCCGTTATCCACGCTCAAACACTGGGACCGCACCGACAACGTCATCTACTGCGCGTCGCTGAACAAAACGCTGGCACCGGGCATACGCCTGGGCTGGATCAGCGCCGGGCAGTGGCACGACCGCGTGGAAATGCTCAAACACACGCAGTCCCGAGGTTGTGAAGCGTTGTCGCAACTGGCGGTCAGTGCGTTCATGAAGACGCCGTCCTACGAACGTTACCTGCGCCGCTTGAGGAAAACGCTGACACAGCAGCGCCAGCAGATGAGTGCGGCGATCACTCGCTATTTTCCACCGGGCACCCGCATCACCCATCCACGGGGCGGTACGTTGTTGTGGGTGGAACTGCCGGCTGAACAGGCGTCCATGGCGTTTTTTCATGCGGCGTTGAAGGTGGGCATCCAGATTTTGCCTGGGGATATCTTTTCCAACGCCCAGCGCTTCAGTCACTTTGTGCGGATCGGTTGTGGGGCGCCGTATTCGCCGAAGATTGATGAAGCGCTGGCGACCCTCGGCCAACTCCTCAAAAACCAGAGCTGACACATAACTTGTAGGAGCGAGCGGTGCGGCGTTCCGACTTGCCCGCGAAGAACGATAACGCGGTCATTCAGGAGAACCGCGTTATCGTTCTTCGCGGGCAAGCCTCGCTCCTACAAGGGATTGGCGTGCAGGCAGATGATGTGCGGATCGTCGTTCCAATGCGGGAAGCGCTCGGCGATCAGCGGGTCATGGCCGGGAATGACGTGGTCTTCGCCATCGGCCAAACGGTCGATTTCGATAAACGCTTCCAGCGTCTGCGCCAGATCATCAATGATCGGGAACGGACTGCGCTGACGAATGTTCGCCCACAAATGCGCCGCATCCGACGCCAGAACAATCCACCCGCGTGCGGTGTTCACCCGCACCACTTGGCTACCCGGCGTATGGCCGCCCACCGGGTGCAGCGTCACGCCGGGAATCACCTCGACCGTGCCGGTATGCAAGCGCAACCGGCCTTCGAACAGCGGTGGCAACGCCGACATCACATCCTCGACTTCGTAGGTTTTGTTCACCGTGCGATGGGCCATTTTCGGACCGGTGCAGAAGCGCAGTTCCGCTTCCTGCAAATGCACCGTGGCTTTCGGAAACAACCCCAGATTGCCGGCGTGGTCCCAGTGCAAATGGGTGAGGATCAGGTTCTCGACCTGCGCCGGATCGATGTCCAGTTGACGTAGGGAATCTTCCGGCAGGCGATACATCTGACGGTTGCGTCGATCCGCTGTCGCGGGTTGAAAGCACGTGTCGACCACAATCACCTGCTGCTCATTACGAATGACCCAGAAGTAGTAATCCAGCGGCATCGACGCATTCGGATCACCGCAGCAGGCGTCGTAAAGAAAGTTCTCCCGGGCAGTGCGCTGGGCATTGGCGCCGACTCGGATGGCGAACACTTCGTACACAGGAACGGACATATTCACCTCCCGATCAGGCCACTGCAGCGGTTTTGAGGGTCGGACGGAAGTCGAAATCGATCTCGTCGCTAATCCCCAGATCCTGCGCCAGACGATGCAGGCCGCTGTAGTCGCGCATGATCGTGGCGTTCTTGTTGCTCTCCCGGGTGTCGGCAATGATCAGTGCAGCGTCCTCGACGCCGAGCTGCGTCAGAATCGCCTCCCACATCGAGTAGTCCTGAGCGACAAAAGCACTCAGCGCCACCGACAACGTCTGTGCGAAAAATGCCCGTTGAGGCGGCTGCATGTTGGCGTACATGACCTTCGCCACTTCCGCGAGAATCTTGCTGTGGGCATATTCGTCGCGGTTGTGCAGTTCGGCGACGCGGCGGTTTTGCGGCTGAATGGTTTGATCGTCGGCCAGCAGATCCAGGTAAGCGTTGACGCTGATCTCGGCCACGACCGCGAAGGTGATCGCCGCCAGATCGCGCTGCCACTGCTCGGGCAATTCCTCACGCAGCGCGGCAAGACGCAGATAGGTCACCGACGGCGGCAGGTCCAGATCCTGATCAAGCGCTCGATCCTCTTTGGTCCGTTCGATGGCCCGCAGGTGCATGAGTGTGTGGTAGTGCTCGTCGATCAACGTCTGCTGCATCGCTTCGCGAAAATGCCAGTCGTTTTTGCCCAGGTATTGATTGACGATGACGCTCAGCGCCGGGTTCACCACGTGCTCTTCAGCCGTGACCGTGCGCAGGTTGTAGCCGATCCAGCCCCAGGTCACCACGGTGCTTTTGAGCTCGTCGCTCAGGGCCTGGAATTTCGGGTGATGGAAAAACGGCACCATGCACTCCGGGTAATCCGGGCGCGCCGGGTCGAACGTTTCGCTGACCGAGGCCTTGTCCGGCGCACACACCGTGGCCCTTTTGGTCCAGGCCTGATTGAGCCGCACGACCAGTTGATGATCGACCTTGGCGATCTCGATTGCTGTTTGCATGACGCGATACCTGTAAGACGCGTACCCGCCGAGGGGTACGCCGATGGAATTGTGGGCGACGGATGAATCAGGCCAGCCAGTAGCGAGTCAGGTTTCGCGCCGGGTCAGTGTATCGACTGCGGGCGTGGATCATTCGCCAATTGTCCCAAATCAGCATGCAGCCGTCGGGAATCAGCACCGGCGTGTTGTGCTGGATGAAGTATTCCTCGCCGAGCATCGCGAACCTGGCCAGTGGCGATGAGCTGTTCGTCACCTTCGACTGCTGCAGATCCTCCTCGGAAGGGTTCACATCGCCATAGTGAAACTGGTTGTAGCTGAAGCGGAAAATGTCCCCGTCCTCTGTAGGCGTCAGGATGTATTCCTTGACCCGCGTTTGCGCCACTTCACCCGGTTTGGCGGTGGCCACGAACTCCACGGGCGTGTCGTCGATCCATTCGCGCAACTCGGGCTCCGTGCGTTCGAGGAATGCCAGAAACTCGATCCCGTCGACCAACCCGGTATGTCCGCCACCGCACGTGGCCTGATGATGACAATGCAGCGCCAGATAACGCGGCGGTGGGCCGTAGACCGGCGCTTCGGTGTGCGGTCCGATGCCGTTCATGCTCTGGGAGTACGGCAACGCTTCGTACCCCGGTTTGCGGGTAATGGCGAAGGCCGTCTGCCCGTTGAATTGCGGAATGATCTGACCGAACGCCTGCAATGTGCCAACGACATCGTAGGCAAATTCGGCTGGGGTCAGTACCGTCCAGCCGCGGGACGACAATTCGTCATGGCGGTGGCCCAGTGAAACGTAAGGTGTAGACGCAACAATCCCTTGATCTGACATGGTGAAGTTCCTGGCGGTTTATCAGGCGTTAACGGTTGAGGTGTAAGCGGCAATGAATTCGCGGCAGGCGTTGCCTGGTCGGTAGCGCTGCTCGTCGATGCTCTGCACGGGGGTGATTTCGGCGGCGGTGCCCGTCAGAAAACACTCATCGAAATCGCCAAGCTCCGTAGGAAGAATGGTGCGCTCGACCACTTGGTAATCCAGCGCCCCGGCCAATTCGATAACGGTCTGGCGGGTGATCCCATTGAGGAAGCAATCGGGCAGCGGCGTGTGCAGCGTCCGGTCCTTGACGAAGAACACGTTGGCGCTGGTGGCTTCGGCGACGTGACCGCGCCAGTCGAGCATCAACGCGTCGTGAAAACCGTTGTTTTCCGCATCGTGCTTGCTGAGCGTGGCGATCTGGTAATGCCCGGACGCCTTGGCTTCGAACGGGCTGCTGCTGGGTGGCGGACGCCGCCACTGCGCGGTCTTCAAGCGAATGCCGCCCATGTGCCCCGCCGGGTCGAAGTAACTCGGCCATTGCCAGCAGGCGATCGCCACGTGCACGCGGTTGAAACGAGCCGAGGTCGAGATCATTTCACTGCCGCGCCACGCCACTGGCCGCAGATAACCGTCCACGACGTTGTTGCGTTTCAGCAGTTCATGACTGGCCGCTTCCAGTTCGGCCAGCTCATAGGGAATCGCGAAATCCATCAACTGTGCCGAGCGATACAGCCGCTCGCTGTGTTCGCGCAGCTTGAAGATCTTGCCGTTGTAGACGCGCTCCCCTTCGTACACCGTGCTCGCGTAATGCAGGCCGTGACTCAGCACATGCAGTCGCGCCTGGGACCACTCGACGAACTCGCCGTCGAGCCAGATAAAACCATCTCGCTGATCAAACGGAATACTGCTCATATCCTTATCTCCTGATGAATCGTCCTACGCCGTTTCGAGCAGGACCGGTATCAATTCGGGCACTGCCGCAGGCTCCGGCTGAAAGAAGAACGCACGTTCGCCAAACGCTGGCCGCAACTCATCGAACCAGGTCGCGTCCGGATCAAAGCGCGCATAGAACGTGCGCAATACCCATTGCGGGTCCCGAGCCTGGAGAAACTGCAGCACGAAGACTTTTTCCCCGGCCACGGTCTCGATGCCGTTGATCAATACCTTGCCGTAGAAGGTGCTCATGGACGGCCCACGCACGGTGCGCGCCAGCCCGGACACCGTGCGGTAAGCCGCCTGGAAGATCTCGAACGCCCGCGCCAGCGGCATCGCAAAGTAGTGGCTGGGCCCGGTATCGCGCTCGACGAACATGTAATAAGGCACCGCTCCCAGCCGCACGCCTTCAGTCCACAATTCGGCCCAATCGCCGGGGTTCTCGTTGATGTGGCGGATCACCGGCGCCTGCATGCGCAACGTCGCGCCGGTGGAACGAATGCGTTCGACAGCCTGCCGGGCAATGTCCTGGCGAATCTCGACCGGGTGGTTGTAGTGCCCCATCACCGACAGGTTTTTCCCGGCCGCAACGATGCGTTTGAACAGATCCAGCAGCTGCGGCGCATCCTTGTCGCTGACAAACCGTTGCGGCCAATACGCCACGGACTTGGTGCCGATGCGGATGCTTTTGAGGTGTGGCAGCGCCAGCAGCGGCTCGATGTAACCGGCCAGCGAACGGGTGTTCATGATCATCGGATCGCCACCGGTGATCAGCACATCCGTCACCTCAGTGTGCACCCGCAGGTAATTCACCAGCTCCTGGGACTCACGCGCGTTGAACTTGAGTTCCTCTTCGCCGATGAACTGCGCCCAGCGAAAACAGAACGTGCAGTAGGCGTGACACGTCTGACCGGCACCGGGGAAAAACAGCACGGTCTCGCGGTACTTGTGCTGAATGCCCGGCAGGACTTTTCCGTCGAGGGTCGCGCCGTTGTGCGTCAGCTGCCCGGCCGGATGCGGGTTCATGCGCAACCAGATCGCCTCGATCCGCCGCTTGATGGCGACGGCGTCATCCCGTTCGATCAGTTGCTTGAGCGACGCGTATTCGTCCGGTAGCAGCATGTCCTTGTGGGGAAAGGTCATGCGAAAAATCGGATCGTCCGGGATGTTGTTCCAGTCGATCAACGTGCCCAGCACATATTCATTGGTGCGAAACGGCATGACCCTGGCCACCACGGTCATGGCTTCCTGCAACGCTGGCGTCAGTTTCTGCCAGTACGGCGTGTCGCGAATGGTGCGTGAGTTGTAGGGTTTGTATCTTTCCAGCTCCGACGGTCCCTGCATGGCAGCGCTCCTGGTGATTGCCTGGCGTTAGTTACTGGATGGCCGGCGCTGCGCGCTCTATGTCCATCCATGCCCGAACGCTGTCGCGATCCCACTGCCGACGCACATAGGCCGCGAGCCGCTGAGGAACGCGGTCGCCATTGGCAAGCAGTCGATTGAGCATGATTGCCAGGTCGGTGTCGGCAATGCTCCAGTCACCGAACAGGTGATCGGCGCCCTCCTCCAGCAACCGATCCGCGACGAAGAACAGCCTTGCGACAGCGGCCTGGGCTTCGTCCGACAACGAGGTTTCTTTCTTGCCGAAGTAGATGAGGTCCGCCGGGCGCTCTTTGCGAATCACCAACAAATCACTGCGCAACCAGGCCTGGAGTTGACGGGCGCGAGCGCGCTGTTTGATGTCGAGCGGGAACAGTTTTTTATGCCCCGGCGCTATCTCTTCCAGGTATTCGGCAATGGCCGAAGATTCCGACAGTGCAAAACCATCATGAACCAGCGTGGGAATCTTGCAGGTCAGCGATACATCACGATAACTCGCCAGGTAGTTATCACGCGCCTTTAAATCAACCTTAACAAGTTCAAATGAAAGTTGCTTTTCTTTCAGCGCGACAAATGCCGACATTGCAAAAGCACTGACAAAATCTGCACCAACATACAGTTTCAGCTTCGTACTATCCATAGAACGCTCCCTTGCACTAACCACAATAATCCGTTGCATTGGAATCGATCGTAGTTAGTTGCCCAGGTGCTGAACAGATACAGAAATTATCTGTTTCTACGGATACAGAAAGTCAAAACAGCCATGGCCTGCCGGGGTAGCAGAAATGAAAAAGGGAGCCTGCGCATGCGGACTCCCTGTGGGTGACGACGGTGAAGATCGAGCGTGTCAGACCGTGGCGTCTGCAGCATTGGAGAGCAACGCCATCTGGGGCATGTTGCTCATGTTCAGCATGGCCAGCGGCTCAGTGGCGCTGGTGTTGACGAAGCCGTGCCGGGTCCAGGCCGGTACTAGCAACACGTCGCCGGGGCTGATGTTCACTGCATCGGCATCGCCCAGGGTCAAGGTGCCGCTGCCGGACTGAATGATGAAAAGGTGCCACCACGAATGGGCATGACCGTTCAGTTCGGTGCCGGGGTTCAACCATTGCATCGACACCGCCATCCCTGGCGTCAACTTGCAACCTTCGCTGCTGTCCTGGTGAGCCAGCGCGACAATATCGACCTCGCTGGCCGCAAGGCTCTGACGCATATCGGTAAGTTCATCGCCCTTCCACACCCGTGCACTCACCGGTGGACGGGTCAAACTCTGGCGAAAGTCCTTATATGAAAAAAAACCACCTTGAATGTTATTCATCCGTAAACACCGAGTTATGAGCGACTTAAGTGACCAGACACTAGGCGAACAATTGATCACTGTAAAGTCGGCGCACTAACACTCACAAAACCGAAGGCCGAAGCGCCACAATCATGTCAACTTCTACGGCGGCATTTTTCGGTAACTGATAAACGCCGACAGTGGTTCGAGTATGTTTGCCCGCATCGCCCAGCACATGGCTGAAGACATCCGATGCACCGTTGGCAACTTCGCTGAGGTCAACAAAGTCCGCCGTGGACTTCACGTAAACCGTGATACGTATCAGCGACTTTATTTTGTCCAGCGAGCCGATGGCATCAACGATCAAGGCCAGCCCGCGCATGGCGCTGATACTGGCGGCCGCTTGTGCATCGGCCAGGCTGAGCTCCAGCCCCACTCTGCCGGGGTAGCGGATTTCGCCGGTCATGCGCGGTACCAGGCCGCTGAGATAGAGCTCATCGTGATGCCGAATCAGCGGCGCGTAATGACCACCCGCGGTGTTTTCGCCGTAGATGTCATAGTCCAGCTCTTTCGCCAGGGCTATAAAGCGCTCATCACAGGTCATTTTTTGCTCGATCATTGAAACAATCCTCTCAACTCAAAAATACCAAAACGCAGGTCCAGGAGACTCAACCCGCGGCTCTCGCCGGGGCCGCCAGGCTAGTGACCTCGACACGTGATTCGATCGCGTCTGCCAGGCGCAGCAGGTTGTCGCTGAGCTGTGCGTAGTCCTCGCTGAACAACACGATGTGGCCGATAAACGAAGTGTTGTCCTTCACCAGTGCGGTGACCGAATCACTGAGGCGTTTGGTGTAAACGGCTTCTACCAGCTCGATGTTCAGGTCCCGGGCCAGGGACTCGATGTCCGGCACGTAGCGCAGCAGACCGCCGGCCGGCGCCCGGACTAGACGGATGCCGCAATAGCCCCGAGCGACGGGATCGCGCGGGTCGGTCTTGCCTTCCACCGCCCACCTGACCCAGCGCTCCCACGGATCGAAATCGACGAACGCCAGGCGGGCCAGGTCCCAGATGTGCATGCCGCCGGGGCGCATGTTGGTTTCCACCGCCGACGTCAGGCCGTCGCTGCGCAGGAACACCTCGTTGTGGTACGCGCCGTTAGCCTGCGAGACCAACCCGGACATGTGTCGACCGGCAGCTGCCAGTCTGGCTTGCACATCTGCCGCCAGCGGTGCCGGCACCACTTGCTGGATTTCTGCGCGATAGGCGCCTTCGGTGGTGGTTTTCTCCGTGACCCACGTGCTGCCCGCAACGTAATCCCAGCTGTATTCCCGGGCGTTCTGAATCAGTTCTTCAAGGACGATGCCACCCTCGCGATACGGCTTGAGTGCCTGCCACGCCTCGTCACATTCGGACGGATGATGGATGACCCGGCAGCCCCTGCTTGCGCCTTCGCAGGCCGGTTTGATGAAGGCTTTGCCGCCCAGCTCGACGACCCGCTGACGCAGCTCGGCGAGGCTTTCGATGCGCACGGAAAACACCGGACGATAATCTTCCGGCGACTGCTCGGCCGCCGCTTCCAGCTTGCGAAAGATTTGTTTATCCAACCCCGCACGCGCCTCGGCCGGGGTGATGCCGGGCAAGCCGTAATGGCTCGACAGCGCCGCGCCGAGCAGCACGCCACGGTCGGAAAACGGCAGCACGCCGATCAGTTTCCAGTGATCGGCACTCAAGCAACCCGCCACCAGTTCCAGGGATTCGGTGACGTCTTCCGGTGCCAGGGACGTGCTGCAGACGTGATCGGCCACCTGGTCGTCTTCGGGCTGAATCTTCTCGACCAGCAGGATCAACCGGGCGTTGTAGAGCGTTTTGCAGAGTTCGCGCAGTTTCTGGATGTCGTGAACCCGATTGCCGTTGTACCCGACCACCACTACGCATGACGTCGTATTCATGAAGCCTCCGACCTGTGGAGTAAAAAACGCAAACGCGGTGACTCAGTCGTGCAGCGACGCGTTGGATCTACGGTTGAGCCAGTACCAGGCGAGGATGCCTCCCGCGCCGATGGCAGCCAGCACCAGGGCGCTATAGGGCGGCGGCATGACCCGCATGATCAGCACCGTCAGGCCGGCACCGACGCCCAGGGACACTTCCTTGACGAACATGTTGTTTTGTTTGACGGAGAAGTAATCGAGGTAACTGAACGCACACTCGGCGATGGACAGCAGCGCCACCCAGATCAACGCGCCCACGAGGGTTTCGACGTGGAATGCGCCCGGCGACGAGAGCACCGCGAAGCCGCCGATGATGATCCCGATGACAGCGACCACTTTGAAGCGCCCGGTGCGCTCGATCAGTTTCATCACCGGCACCTGGGCGAAGACCACCACGGCGCTGTTGAGGATCAGCATCAGGCCATACCAGGCCGGCAGTTCGCCGGTTTCGAGCAGGATTGCCTGGGGCAGGATCGAGAACACGCCGAACAGCTTGATGCCCATGATGATGCCGGCGATCACCCATGGCAGTTTGTTGCGCCAGCCGCTGCCGTCATGAGTGACCGGACTGGCAACCACCGGTTGGGAGGTGAAGGTCGCGCCCATGGCGATGGGCAGGCACAGCAGGACGAAACCTGCCGCGCCGAGGAAAAACAGGGTCGGGGTCAGCAGCGGCGAGAGCAGGATCAGCCCCGCCACCAGACTGCCCATGTTCATGGCGACGCGGTTGTAGGCCGCGCCCTCCTTGGTCTGGGCGGCTTCGCTCTTGATCAGGTAACCGGCAATCGCAATGCCGTAGGCGAACAGCGCGGCGGCGAACATCACCATGCCCTGGTTGCTGGTGACCGCCAGCAACACCAGCCCGAGGGCGGCGCACATCAACGTGACGCTCAGGGAGCGACGGCCCAGCACCAATAATGTCAGCGGCAGCAGCAACAGCAGCGCCCGATAACCGAGGGCGAGGATGCTGTTGGTGGCGGTGTCGAGCCAGACGTTGGCCTTGCCCAGCACGGCAAACAGCGACACGGCGGTGATGATCCGGATCGTGAACAGGCGAATATTGATCACCGGTTTAGCGACGGCGACCGTTGTTTGAACACTCATGCAACACCTCTGGAACCAGCGATTGTTCAGGCGTTCAGCGCGAACAATCAGGAAAGTCTGTAAGGTGATGGTAGAGAGAGTCGCTTGTTTTCATCAGAGCAAGTTCGTATAGAATCAAACGAACTTTACTGCCGGAGAGACCAGTAAAATGCAGGTTCAGCGTGCAGTGATCGCCGCCATCGAGTTCCAGCCGGGTGTGCCGCTGGTCCAGCAGATTGTCGATCAATTGTCGGAAGCGATCAGCCAGGGCGGGCTGCCTCACGGCTCGCGGCTGCCGCCGATTCGCGAACTTTCCGAGTTGATGAACGTGGGCAAGTCCACCGTGGTGGATGCGCTGGACCGCTTGCGCGCCAAGGGTCTGGTGGTTTCACGCCAGGGGTCGGGGCATTACGTGCACCGCTCCAGCGCCACGCTCAAGACCGATGCCGGCCCGGACCTGCAACCTCAAGACACCCTCAGCGTGGTCCGCCGCGCGGTGCTGCAGGACAACGGCTCGCTGCGCCCCGGTGCGGGTTTTTTGCCGTCCTCGTGGCTACCGGCGGACGAACTGCTCAAAGCCGTGCGCGGCACCCTGCGCGCAACGTCCCTGCGCATGGGCGAATACGGCGTCGCCGCCGGTTACCTGCCGCTGCGCGAAGCGTTGCGGGTCAAACTGGCAACCCTGGGCATCGAAGTACCGGTGGACCAGATCATCACCACGGCCAACACCGTGCAGGCCATCGACATGCTGATGCGCCTGCTGGTCAAACCCGGCGACACGGTGCTGCTCGACGATCCGTGTTACTTCACCATGCACACCAACCTGGCCCTGCATGGCGCCCGGGTCATCACCATCCCCCGTGGCGCGGACGGCATGGACCTGGACGCCTTCGAGCAATTGCTGATTGTCCACCGGCCCGTGCTCTACATGACCAATAACACCCTGCACAATCCGACCGGACACTCCTTCTCCCCGGCGCAGGTCTATCGCTTGCTGGAGCTGAGCCATCGTTACGGTTTTCACATCCTCGAAGACGATTTGTATTGCGACATGCAGCAACGAACGACCCCGCGCCTGGCAGCGGGCGGGCTGGACAATGTCAGTTACGTCTCCGGTTTCTCCAAGACCCTGACGGCGAACAGTCGGGTCAGCTATGCGGTGCTTTCGCCGCAACTGGCGGCACGGATGGTCACCCTGAAAATGGCTTGCGGTGGCATGACCTCGGAACTGGCGGAGCAGATTATCTGCACGATGCTCAGCGACGGCAGCTATGCCAAACACACCCGGCGCACGGTGGATCGGCTTTACGAGGCGAGCAGTCGGGTGAGCAGTTGGCTGATGGAAGCCGGTTGCTCGGTGTCATCGCTGCCCCATGAAGGGTTGTTTATCTGGACGCGATTGCCCGAAGGGCATCATGCCGAAACGCTGGCGAGGAAAGGCCTGGACATCGACCTGGTGCTCGCGCCCGGCACCTTGCTCAGCAAAGCGGCGGATGCCAGTCACTTCCTGCGTTTCAACGTGGCGCACAGCGACAACGTTCAGGTGCGGGAGCGGTTCTTTCGGTTGCTCGACACACCAAGTAAGTAACTGACAAGCACTGTCCTGTAGGAGCGAGGCTTGCCCGCGAAGAACGATAACGCGGTCTGGCTGATAC
>NZ_JAGYFZ010000070.1:0-32019 GCF_019946675.1 Pseudomonas sp. BF-B-15 | reverse complement strand
AACTCGCTGCCGAAAACTGCGTAACTCTTTGTTTACCAAGGAGTTTTCCGTTTCGACTGCGCCGGAAGTGGGGCGAATTATAGACTTCCAGAATCTGCCGTCAACCCCTAATTTAGCCTTTCTATCAGGATGCTCAAAATCACTGCTTATATATAGACGCGAACACCTTGAATGCGCAGTATATTGCCCAACACTAGAACAATACGTTCGTTTCCTGCCTTGGACGATGCCACGCAATGAATGACCAGCCCCGCAGCCTTGCCTCGACCCTGTTCTCGGTTGGCCTGCTATTGATAGCCATGGCGTCGATCCAGTCCGGAGCCTCCCTGGCCAAAAGCATGTTCCCGGTTATCGGTGCGCAGGGGACAACGACCCTGCGGTTGATTTTCGCCAGCGTAATCATGCTGATACTGCTGCGCCCATGGCGTGCGAAGCTCACCGCGAAATCCTTGCGCACGGTCATTGTCTACGGGATGGCACTCGGCGGCATGAACTTCCTCTTCTATATGTCCCTACGCACAGTCCCATTGGGAATCGCGGTAGCGCTGGAGTTCACCGGGCCGCTGGCGGTCGCTATTTATGCCTCACGTCGCGCGATCGACTTTTTATGGATCGCACTGGCCGCCATCGGGTTGCTGTTGTTGATACCCACGGGAGCCACGACTGCCGGTATTGATCTGGTCGGTGCGGGTTATGCCTTGGGGGCCGGAGTCTGCTGGGCGTTGTACATTCTATTCGGCCAGAAGGCCGGTGCAGACAATGGCGTACAGACTGCTGCACTGGGCGTCATGATTGCCGCACTGTTCGTAGCGCCTATCGGTATTGTGCATGCTGGCGCCGCGCTGCTGACGCCATCGCTGATCCCCATAGCGATCGGCGTCGCCCTGTTGTCCACTGCCCTGCCCTATACGCTGGAAATGGTCGCCCTGACCCGAATGCCAGCCCGGACCTTCGGCACGCTGATGAGTATTGAACCTGCGATCGGTGCCCTGTCAGGTCTGTTGTTCCTCCATGAATACCTCTCACTGTCACAGTGGATGGCTATCATCTGCATCATTCTGGCTTCCGTCGGCGCGACCATGACCATGGGCGGTGCCGCCAAACCTGCGGTTGCCGCGGATTAATACAGGATTTGACGAAGGTCTGGTATTTACCGCGCAATTAGGCCATGTTTAGGCCCGTAACCCAGTGTCAGACATGGATTTTTCACGATAGGGATATAAGAACGCTTCAAGCTAAAGCGAACACGGCCAGACCCGGGCGCAAAGATCCGGGGACGCTATAAGGACAGCAATGAAACGAATTTTGATACTGATCGCCATACTTGCAGTTGCGGGCTGCGCGGCGACTTCGGAAACTCATACCAAACGTGGCAAGAAAGGATTGCATATCAACTGTTCCGGGCTGTCGTCATCCTGGGACAAGTGCTACACCAGCGCAGCCAACTCCTGTGCGCCCAAGGGATACAAGGTCATCGCAAAATCAGGGGATGGCGTGGAAGAACCTGGCGATTATCCGTTTGGTCTCAACCCGGCCGGCTATACCAGCCGCAGCATGATCGTCATCTGCAAGTAGGCCGTCACCTCAGGTCCGCGGACCGGCGATCTGACGGCTGATCTCATCGTAACTGGACTTCAGTACCGTGCGCTGGATGTCAGGGGTGGCGAGCATTCGCGCCACAACCAACGCACCGATGCATTGCGACAGAATCGCCCATGCCAGGCTGTCGCTCTCCAGAATCCGCGCCCAACTCTCTTGTAGCCGACAAATCCAGTTCTCCGCCTGCTGCCGGACCAGCACGTCTGAACGGGCTATTTCGGCGCCCAATGCCGGCAAGGCGCAACCCGACTCCGGGTGTTCGACATGGGACATGCTCAAATAATGCTTCAGGCAACGCTCGAGCCTGTCACGGTCCTGATCCGCCCCCAATCGTTCCAGACTTTGAACAAGCTCACGCTCGACAATTGAAGCGAACAGCTCATCCTTCGACGAAAAGTGGCTGTAGAAAGCCCCACCACTCAAGCCGATCGCCTTCATCAAGGCATCGACACCGACTGTTGCGAAACCCGACTTCTTCGCCGACAACGCACTGCTTTCCAGCAGCTTCTGTTTGGTTTCCAGTTTGTGATTGGCCGAGTAACGCATTGCCTTGCCCTCTGTATTGATCATCTTGACGCCTGCCGAATCGTAGCATAACGTTCGTTTAGTTAACGATCGTTTAGCAAAGAGAGCACCCCATGAATAATAAGAAGGTCGTACTGGTTGTCGGCGCCGGTGATGCTACTGGTGGAGCTATTGCCAAACGTTTTGCTCAAGAAGGATTTGTCGCCTGTGTCACCCGGCGCAGTGCGGACAAACTCCAGCCATTGGTGGACGCCATCAAGGCCGAGGGCGGTGAAGCCCATGGTTTTGCCTGTGATGCGCGCAAGGAAGAGGACGTGATTGCACTGGTCGAGCAGATTGAAAGCCAGATCGGCCCTATCGAAGCGTTTGTGTTCAACATCGGCGCCAATGTGCCGTGCAGCATTCTCGAAGAAACCGCTCGCAAGTATTTCAAGATTTGGGAAATGGCCTGTTTCTCAGGCTTTCTCAATGCCCGTGAAGTGGCCAAGCGCATGGCCAAGCGTCAGCGGGGTACGATTCTGTTTACCGGCGCGACTGCCGGTCTGCGGGGTGCCGCCGGATTTGCAGCATTCGCCGGTGCCAAGCACGGCATTCGCGCACTGGCTCAAAGCATGGCCCGCGAACTGGGGCCGATGAATATTCACGTTGCCCACGTCGTCGTTGACGGCGCTATCGACACCGACTTTATCCGCGACACCTTTCCCGAGAAGTACGCCACCAAGGATCAGGATGGCATCCTCAATCCCGAACACATCGCCGAGAACTACTGGTACCTGCACAGCCAGCCCCGTGACGCCTGGACATTCGAGCTGGACCTACGCCCATGGAGCGAACGCTGGTAAGCCCTCCCCAATAACAATAAACAGAGCGCATTGAACATGAGCAAAACCGTTGAGTTCTACTTCGACCTCGGCAGCCCTGCCACCTACCTGGCCTATACCCAACTGCCGAAAATCTGCGAGCAGACAGACAGCCGACTGGTCTACATCCCGATGCTGCTGGGCGGCGTTTTCAAAGCCACCGGCAACGCTTCCCCTGCGACCATTCCGGCCAAGGGCCTCTATATGTTTCAGGACCTGGACCGCTACGCCAAACGTTATGGCGTGCCACTGAAGTTCAATCCGCACTTTCCCATTAATACATTGATGCTGATGCGCGCCGTCACTGGCATGCAGTTACGCCATCCCGAACGCTTTCAGGCATTCATCGACTGCCTGTTTAAAGCGCTTTGGGTTGAAGGACGCAGCCTCGATGACCCGGCGACCGTCGCTTCAGTGTTGACGCAGAACGGCTTTGACCCCAACGAAGTGCTGGCCCTGACCGCCGATGAAGACGTCAAGGCAGCGCTCAAGGACAACACCGAGAAAGCGGTGCAACGCGGCGTGTTCGGCGCCCCCAGCATGTTCATCGATAACCAGCTGTTCTTCGGCCAGGATCGACTGGACTTCGTCATTGAAGCCCTACGTTAAATCTCGATGACCAACCGCCCCTGAGCCGCTCCGCAAACCAGCAGCTCATGGGCGGCCTCGGCGGTTTGCAGAGTGAACGCCCGAGGATCCATCAACGGCTTCAGCTTGCCCGCCTCGATCAAGCGAGCCGCCTCACGAAGAATCTCCCCGTGACGCTCGCGCCCCATGCCGGTTAGTAATGGCAATAACGTAAACACGCCGGAATAGGTTGCGCCACGAAACGAGAGCGGCGCCAAACTGTGCTGCCCCCAACCGAGGCAACTCAACACATGACCGTGATAAACCCGTACAGCCTTGAATGACGCATCCAGGGTCTCACCGCCCACCGTGTCGTAGACGATATCGAAGCCCTCCCCATCCGTGTGTTGCGCTACATATTCCTCGACCGAAGACTGGCGATAGTCGATAAACGTCGCACCAAAGCCTTCGATGATTGCCTGATGCCTGGCAGAACCGGTGGCAAACACCTGGGCACCGAAGGCGCGGGCTATTTGCACCGCGACATGCCCCACACCACCCGCACCACCATGAATCAGCACCTTCTGCCCCGCACGCACCCGCGCCCGGTCGACTAACCCTTCCCACGCCGTAATCAACACCAACGGCAACCCCGCCGCCTCACGCATACTCAAATTGCCTGGCTTGCGCGCCAGCAGTCTGGCATCGATTGCTGCGTACTCCGCCAACGAACCCTGCGCCCCGCCAATTCCGGTGGCCATGGCATAAACCTCATCGCCCGGCAGCCATCCACTGCCCCCCTCCCCCAACGCCTCGATGGTTCCCGCCAGATCAATGCCCAACACAGCCGGTAATGACTGACGCGCGTGGGCGGCCTGGCCCGAACGGATTTTTCCGTCCAGTGGATTTACCCCGCTGGCTTTGATCCGGACCAATACCTGCCCTGCTTCCGGCACCGGCCGTTGAATGGAAGCCAAGCGTAGCGGCGCGTTGGCCGAGTCGACAATCAGAGCGCGCATTTCAAGTGAGTCAGTCATTTCGCATATTTCCGTCAGAGGTGGCTGTGGGATAAATCTTCGGCCAACCGACTCATGCTGATAAGACGCTAAATAGCTATAGTGACCATGCCTATCCGGCATCAATGAGAACTCCCCGTGGACAAACTCAATGCAATGGCGATCTTCGTAAGGGTCGTCGAACGCGGCAGCTTTTCTGCCGTTGCCCGAGAGATGCAGACCAGCCAGCCCACCATCAGCAAAGTGCTCAAGGCACTGGAGACCGGGCTGGGCGGAAAACTGATTGCACGCAGCACCCGCCAGCTTTCCCTGACGGATGAAGGCCAGCGGTACTACAACGAATGTCGACAAATCCTCGCGGCCGTCGATGCGGCCGAGCACAGTTTCCAGTCCGGCAAGGAGCGCATTGCCGGTCACCTGCGCATCGGCTCCTCGGTCAGCTTCGGGCGTTTGCAGATTGCCCCGCGCCTGGCGCAATTCCTTGAGCGCCATCCCGGTATAGAAATCGACCTGCAACTGAGTGATCAAAACCAGGACCTGGTCAGCGAAGGACTGGACGTCACCTTCAGAATCGGCGAACTGAATGACAGCGGCCTGATCGCCCGCCACATCGGCACCACCCACCGCGTAACTGTCGCAGCGTCCGCCTACCTCAAAAAACACGGCCAACCGCACACGCCGGCAGAACTGGGCGGGCACAACTGCCTGCAGTTCAATCTGTTGAACAGCCAGAATTTATGGGTTTTCGAGAAAAACAATCAACGCCACGAGGTGCGGATCAAGGGCAATGCGCAAAGCAACAACTCGGAGGCAATCCGCGAGATGGTGCTGGGGGGACTGGGGATTGCGTTGTCGCCGGTGTGGCTGTTCAGCGAAGACTTGAAAGCCGGGCGAGTGACAGCGATTTTGCAGGACTACACCGCGCAGTCACTGCCGATGCATGCCGTGTCCCCGGCGAATCGTCGCCAATCCGCCAGGGTCAAAGCCTTTGTCGACTACATGAGCCAGGCGCTGGAAGCAGCGCCTGAACTCAAGCCGATCAGATAGCAGCGGTTCGAGTGTTCAGCCACTCAAGGGCTGCACCGTCGACCAGCGGGCTCAAGCGTTCGCGCACTTCGGCGTGATACGCGTTGAACCACTGTTTTTCGTCCTGAGTCAGCAACGACGGTTCCAGGCAGCGCGTGTCGATCGGGCACAGGGTCAGGGTTTCGAATCTCAGGAACTCACCGAATTCGCTCTTGCCCGCTTCACGGTTCAACACCAGGTTCTCGATCCGCACGCCCCAGCGACCCGGACGGTAGGTGCCCGGCTCGATGGAGGTGATCATGCCCGGCTGCATCGCGGTTTGCGGCGCAGCAACGGCTTGATAGGCAATCACTTGCGGGCCTTCGTGAACGTTGAGGAAGTAGCCGACGCCGTGCCCGGTGCCGTGACCGTAATCAACGTTTTCCGCCCAGATCGGCGCACGGGCGATGGCGTCCAGCAACGGCGACAAAATGCCCCGAGGGAATTGCGCACGGGACAATGCGATGACGCCTTTGAGCACACGTGTGCAATCGCGCTTCTGCTCATCGGTTGGCGTACCGACCGGCACCATCCGCGTGATGTCGGTGGTGCCGCCCAGGTATTGGCCGCCGGAGTCGATCAGCAACAGACCGTCGCCCTCGATCACCGCGTGCTCTTCTTCGGTCGCGTGGTAATGCGGCATCGCCCCGTTGGCGTTGAACGCGGCAATGGTGTTGAAACTCAGCGACACGTAATCCGGACGGCGCGTACGCGCTGCGGTCAGGTGTTCGTCGATGGTCAGTTCGGTGATGCGTTCGCGGCCCCACGCCGACTCCAGCCAGGCGAAGAATTCGCACAGCGCCGCGCCGTCCTGCTCCATGGCCTGACGGATGTGCTCGGCATCGGCCAGGCTTTTCTGCGATTTGGCCAATGTCGTCGGGTTCAGGCCTTCGACCAGTTTCACGCCGCTGTTCAGGTTATCCAGCAAACCGGCGGTGACGCGTGCCGGATCGACTTGCAGGCTCGCGCCGCTCGGCACTGCGCGCAAGGCGTCGGCCACTTCGCTGTAATCGCGCAGGGTCACGCCGTCCTTTTCGAGGATCGCGCGCAGCTCGGTGCTGACTTTGCTCAAGGCCACGAACAGGGTTGCCTGTTGTTGGCTGATCAAGGCGAAAGAGACAAACACAGGGTTGAACGACACATCGCCGCCGCGCAGGTTGAACAGCCAGGCGATGTCGTCGAGGGTGGCAATGAAATGCCAGTCGGCGCCACGCTCTTTCAACACCTCGCGCAGGTTGGCGAGTTTTTCGCCACGGCTGACCGTCGCCTGAGGCGGCAGGTGCTGATAGATCGGCTCGTTCGGCAGTACCGGGCGATCGCTCCAGACTTCGCTCAACAGATCGATGTCGGTGCGCAGACGGGCGCCGCGCTCTTCGAGCTTGCTACCCAACGTGCGTGCCGAGGCCACGGCCATCACCGCACCGTCTACCGCGACGACGCCGCCTTCAGGGGTTTGCTCGGCCAGCCAGTCCAGCGGGCTGGGTTGACCCGGTTGCAGCTTGACCAGTTCGATGCCGCTGCCTTTAAGCTCCTTGGTCGCTTGCTCCCAATAACGGCTGTCGGCCCAGACACCGGCGAAATCCGGCGTGACGATCAGCGTGCCCACCGAGCCATGAAAGCCCGACAGCCATTGCCGTCCTTGCCAGTAGCCCGGCAGGTATTCCGACAGGTGAGGATCAGCCGACGGCACCAGCAAGGCGTGAATGCCCTCCCGGCTCATCAGCTCGCGGGTGTGCGCCAGGCGCTCGGGCACCGATCCATTGATCGAAGGCTGCGTACTCATCATGTCTCCTGCTAATCACTTCATCATTATTGTTGAGTGCCGATCAACGTCGGCACTTGAGGCCTTATTGCCAGAATGCCGGGGCACTGGCGCAGGCCGCTTTAATCAGTTGTGCCGCCTGGTCGATGTCCTGCTCGGTAGTGAAACGCCCCAGGCTCAAGCGAATGGTGCGGCTCGCCGAGCGGGCGTCATGCCCCAGTGCCAGCAGCACATGGGACGGCGCATTGCTCGCGGAATTACAGGCCGAGGTCGCAGAAAACGCAATCGATGCGCTCAACGCCGCGGAGTTGAACTCACCTTCACTGAAGGTCAGGCTCAAAGTATGAGGGATGCGCTGGGTCGCACTGCCATTGAGGCGCACGCCGGGAATGCCCGACAGGTGTTCGAGCAAGCGCTCGCGCAGGCGCGCAATCGTGGCTTTCTCTTCATCGAACAGTTGCGCGGCCAAGGCGAACGCCACGCCCATGGCGGCAATCTGGTGAGTCGCCAGGGTCCCGGAACGCAAGCCGCCTTCATGGCCGCCCCCGTGAATCTGCGCCTGCAAGCGCTGTTGTGCGCGAGGCCCGACATACAGCGCGCCGATGCCTTTGGGACCGTAGATCTTGTGCGCCGAAAACGACATCAGGTCCACCGGCAATCGCGCCAGGTCGATGGCCACTTTCCCCGCGCCCTGGGCCGCATCGACATGGAACAACGCCTCGCGGGCCCGCACGACCTCGCCGATGGCCGCGATGTCATTGACCGTGCCCAACTCGTTGTTGACCAGCATCAGCGACACCAGAAAGGTGTCTTCGCGCATCGCTTCGCTGACCGCTTGCGGGGTGATCAGACCTTGCGCGTCGGGCACCAGATACGTCACGGCAACACCGGCATCCTGCAATTGCCTTGCGGTGTCGAGAATCGCCTTGTGTTCGATCTGGCTGGTGATGATGTGCCCGCCGGGCACCCCGCGAGCCTGGGCCACGCCCTTGAGGGCGAGGTTATTCGATTCGGTGGCGCCGGAGGTCCAGACGATCTGGTCGGCTTGCGCCCCCACCAGTTGGGCGACTTGCTGTCGCGCCTGCTCGACCGATTGCCGGGCCTGTTGGCCGAATGCATGGGAGCTGGACGCAGGATTGCCGAAGTTCCCGGCAAACCCCAGACACTCGACCATGACCTTGATGACCCGCTCGTCCACCGGCGTGGTGGCGGCGTAGTCGAAATACAACGGACGTTTATTCATAAAAGACTCGCAGAGCTTGTTCCGGGATCAGGTGCTGGCAACCCGTGCGCCAGCAATACCTGATCGGATGCGTTAAGAAAGTACGACTTCACTTGAAAGTGCGTAGGAACGCTCCTGAAGTCGAGCTTAACAGGCATCGGGCAACCGGTTGAAGCAATGCGTCAGCTAAAGCTTTCCAGCATCAACGGATACAGCGAAACCACCAGCAACGCGGCCATGCCCCAATTGAACACGCGCAACCAGCGGCGGTCCTTGAGCACGTTGCGCAGCAGCGTGCCGCACGCGGCCCAAACACCGACGCTCGGCAGGTTGATCAGGGCGAAAACCGCCGCAATCACGATGACGTTGGTGAAATAGCCCTGCATCGGCGTGTAGGTGCTGATTGCACCGATGGCCATGATCCAGGCCTTGGGGTTGACCCACTGGAATGCGGCCGCGCCGAGGTAGCTGATCGGTTTGCTTTCACCGTTCTCGCCGTCGGATACCGGCCCGGAATGCGCGATTTTCCACGCCAGGTACAACAAATATGCCGCGCCAACGTAGCGCAGCACGGTGTAGAGCAACGGATAGCTTTGAAACACTGCGCCCAGACCAAAACCCACCGCCACCACCAGGACGAAAAAGCCGCAGGTAATGCCAAGCATGTGGGGAATGGTGCGGTTAAAGCCGAAGTTCACGCCCGATGCCAGCAACATCGTGTTATTCGGGCCGGGGGTGATCGAGGTAACGAGAGCGAACAGGGCGAAGCCCAGCAGCAGATCGAGCGAGAGCGTCATTGGTGGCAGTCCGTCAGGGTCATTCAGGTATTGACCCTATCGCACGCCTGCCGGGAAACCCATGGACAGTTGGGTGAAACTTCGAGCAGTACAGTCGCTCAGCTTGGGCGACCGTGCAGTTGAACAGTGCGCTCGGCGTTCATTTCGCCTTGTTTGTCGAAGCTGAAGGATTTCTGTGGCTGACCGAGCAATTCAGCTTTTTTCGCGTGGTATTCATCGAAGGACAAACCGCGACGATTCAGCGATTCCAGTGCCAGTTCACGGGTTTCCTCGGCGGTGTAGGGCCGCAATTCCGGGGATACGTGGCTGGCACATCCGGCGAGAACGGAGACGGCGAGCAGCAGGAAAGTGGCGAGTAGAGGTTTCATGGTCTGGCGTCCTGGCATCTGGGTTCGGGGCAATGAACACAGGCTACTCGCGCCTTTGGATGGGCAGAAATCAACGCTCTCGATAGTGGGTATTGAAGTGGAATCGCCCCACCCTGTAGGAGCCGGCTTGCTGGCGATGACGACCGTAAGAACACCGTATGACTCACGGGCCTCATCGCCAGCAAGCCGGCTCCTACAAGGGACGTGCATATTTCTTAATGATCTATAAATATCTTGCAATGATCTTTTGAGGAATAACAAACAGCCTTTATAACAACCCTATCGCCTTACACAACTGTTGCCCACGCAACTGTTTGCCAGGCAACAGTCATTCAACAAACAGTCCTTAAAATCGAACAGCACGTAGTCATCAATACGCTGCAAGCCACGTAAATCGTGGGCTCGAAGGATTGGTACAGCTCTTGCTCAAGCCCTGTGACTACTCACTACTCACTGCTCGCTGAGCAACTGTTTAAAAAGGAACTGATCATGTCGCGTCCATTGAAAGTCGTTGCCCTCTCCGGCGGTACCTGGCGTCCGTCCCGCACGTTGGTGCTGACCCAAGCTCTGTTGGCCGAACTGGCCGGGCAATTGCCGATCGAGAGCAAGCTGATCGAACTGGGCGACATCGCCCGGCCACTGGGCGCAGCCCTGTCGCGCCAGGAACTGAGCGCCGACATCGAAGCCGAGCTGCAAGCCATCGAAAACGCTGACCTGCTGATCGTCGCCGCGCCGGTCTATCGCGGTTCGTACCCTGGCCTGCTTAAACACCTCTTCGACCTGATCGACTTGAACGCGCTGATCAATACGCCGGTGCTCCTCGCCGCCACCGGTGGCAGCGAACGGCATGCGCTGGTGCTCGATCACCAGTTGCGCCCGCTGTTCAGTTTCTTCCAGGCGCTGACCTTGCCGATCGGCGTATACGCCACCGAAGCCGATTTCGCCAATTACCAAATAACCAGTGAGCCCTTGAAGGCCCGCATTCGTCTTGCTGCAGAACGCGCCGCGCCGTTGTTCGGCGTGCACCCCAAAAATCTGCTGAAAATCGCTTAAGGATCTCTTCATGGATGTTTTCTGGTTTCTGCCGACCCACGGCGATGGCCATTACCTGGGCACCACCCAGGGCGCTCGCCCGGTGACGCTCAACTATCTGAAACAAGTCGCGCAGGCCGCCGACAGCCTCGGCTACCACGGCGTGCTGATTCCCACCGGGCGCTCCTGCGAGGATTCCTGGGTCATCGCTTCGGCGCTGGTGCCGTTGACCGAGCGTCTGCGTTATCTGGTGGCGATTCGTCCGGGGATTATTTCGCCGACCGTCTCGGCGCGTATGGCCGCGACGTTGGATCGTCTGTCCAACGGTCGCTTGCTGATCAACGTGGTCACCGGTGGCGACCCGGACGAAAACCGTGGCGACGGGATCTTCCTCGACCACAGCGAGCGTTATGAAGTCACCGACGAATTCCTGCAGATCTGGCGTCGCGTGCTGCAAGGCGAAGCGGTGGACTTCGAAGGCAAACACCTGCAAGTGCAAAACGCCAAGGCCCTTTATCCGCCGGTGCAGAAACCCTATCCACCGTTGTACTTCGGTGGTTCGTCCGAAGCCGCCCATGAACTCGCCGCCGAGCAGGTCGATGTCTATCTGACCTGGGGCGAACCACCGGCCGCCGTCGCGGAAAAACTCGCCGATGTGCGTGAGCGCGCTGCACGCAACGGGCGCACGGTGAAGTTCGGCATTCGCTTGCACGTGATCGTTCGCGAGACGGCCGAGGAGGCGTGGAAAGCCGCCGACAAACTGATCGAACACATCAGCGACGAGACCATCGCTGCCGCGCAAAAGTCGTTCTCGCGTTTTGACTCCGAAGGCCAGCGGCGCATGGCGGCGTTGCATGACGGACGTCGCGACAACCTGGAAATCGCCCCCAACCTGTGGGCCGGTGTCGGCCTGGTGCGCGGCGGTGCCGGCACGGCGCTGGTGGGTGACCCGCAGCAAGTGGCGGCGCGGATCAAGGAATACGCGGACCTGGGGATCGAGAGCTTTATCTTTTCCGGTTATCCGCACCTTGAAGAGGCGTATCGCTTTGCCGAGCTGGTGTTCCCGCTGTTGCCTGAACCGTACGCAAGCCTGGCGGGGCGTGGCGTTACCAACCTCACCGGGCCGTTTGGCGAAATGATCGCCAATGATGTGCTGCCCGCCAAAGCCACAGCCTGACCCACCTACTACCTGTAGGAGCGAGGCTTGCCCGCGAAGAAAGCGCCACGGTCTATCCGATGCACCGCGTTATCGTTCTTCGCGGGCAAGCCTCGCTCCTACAGGGAATCGGTGTTGAATTTATTGAGGAACCCCGCGTGACTGCCAAGCCGCTAAGCGCCCTGTTATCCCCCCTGCAAACCGCCCGCCAGTTGGCCGCCGAGTTTGCCTTGACCGCGGTCGAGCGCGACGAACGTGGCGGTACGCCGAAAGCCGAGCGTGACGCCTTGCGCCAAAGCGGTCTGCTCGCGTTGAGCATTCCCACCCAGTACGGCGGCCTCGGCGCCAGCTGGAGTGAAACCCTGACCATCGTGCGCGAGTTCGCCAAGGTCGACAGTTCGATTGCCCACGTCTTCGGTTTTCATCACCTGATGCTCGCCACCGTGCGCCTGTTCGCCCGACCCGAGCAGTGGCAGCCGTGGTTCGAACAGACCGCACGCAAGAACTGGTTCTGGGGCAATGCCCTCAACCCGCTGGACACCCGCACCGTGGTGAAAAAACTCGGTGGCTGGCGCGAGTTTTCCGGCAAGAAAAGTTTCTGCTCCGGCGCCAGCGATTCGGAAATGCTGATCGCCTCGGCAGTGGATGAAAGCGCCGGCGGCAAGCTGTTGATCGCGGCCATCCCCAGCGGCCGCAGCGGCATCACCCTGCACAACGACTGGAACAACATGGGCCAGCGCCAGACCGACAGCGGCAGCGCTTCGTTCGAACGGGTGCGCGTGGAAGAGTCGGAATTGCTGCTCGACCCGGGTCCGCTGAGCACACCGTTCGCCTGCCTGCGGCCATTGATCGCGCAGCTTACTTTTACGCACATGTTCCTCGGCATCGCCGAAGGTGCCTTTGAAGAGGCGCGGCAATACACCCTCACCGAAACCCGCCCATGGCACAAATCCAGCGCTCAGGATGTGCGTCAGGACCCGTATGTGCTCGGCCATTACGGCGAATTCTGGGTCGCGCTCGAAGGCGTTCGTTTGCTGGTGGAACGCGCCGCCGACCTGCTCGACAAGGCCTGGGCGAAAGGCCCGAACCTCAGCGCCGAAGAACGTGGACACCTCGCCACCGCAATCGCCACGGCCAAAGTCGCCGCCACGCGCAACGGCCTCGAACTCTGTAGCCGGCTGTTCGAAGTGACCGGCGCGCGCTCAACTCACGCCTCGCTGCGGCTCGACCGCCACTGGCGCAACCTGCGCACGCAAACCCTGCACGACCCGGTGGATTACAAACTCCATGAACTGGGCGACTGGGCGTTGAACCAGTCCCTGCCGATTCCGACTTTCTATTCATAGCCTTCTCATGGAGCCTGCCCCATGCAACTGCTGACCTTACCGCCCTCGCCCGCCCTGGCCACGTCGATCCGCGCCACCGCGCAAGTATTCGAAGACCCGAAATCCCAGGCCTTGCTCGCGCATTTGCAGCAGGTCGCGCCAAGTGAAGCCAGCGTGCTGATCATCGGTGAAACCGGCACCGGCAAGGAGCTGGTGGCGCGGCATATCCACAACCTCAGCGCCCGGCGCAACCGCCCGTTTGTGGCCGTCAACTGCGGCGCGTTCTCCGAATCCCTGGTCGAGGCCGAGTTGTTCGGCCACGAAAAAGGCGCGTTCACCGGAGCCTTGAGCGCCAAGGCCGGCTGGTTCGAAGAGGCCGACGGCGGCACCTTGTTCCTCGATGAAATCGGTGATCTGCCGATGGCCATTCAGGTGAAGTTGCTGCGGGTGTTGCAGGAGCGCGAAGTGGTGCGCCTGGGCTCGCGCAAAAGCATTCCGATCAACGTGCGCGTACTGGCGGCGACCAACGTGCAACTGGAAAAAGCCATCAACGCCGGGCATTTCCGCGAGGACCTGTATTACCGCCTCGACGTGGTCAGCCTGGAACTGAGCCCGCTGCGTGATCGCCCCGGCGACATCCTGCCGCTGACCCGTCACTTCGTCGAAGCCTACAGTCAGCGCCTCGGCTACGGCACCATCACCATCAGCAAGGAAGCCGAACTGAAACTGCGCAGTTACAGTTGGCCGGGCAACATCCGCGAGCTGGAAAACGTCATTCACCACACCTTGCTGATCTGCCGTAACGGCGTGATCGAGCGCGATGACCTGCGCCTGTCGAACATGCGCATCGAACGTCAGGACGATTACCACAGCCAGCTCGACGATTCACCGGAAGCCTTGCTCGACCGCGCGTTTCAAAAGTTGTTCGAGGAACAGGCCGGCGCGCTGCACGAGAAAGTCGAGGACGCCTTGCTGCGCGCGGCTTACCGTTTCAGCCATTACAACCAGGTGCACACCGCCGCGCTGCTGGGCTTGAGCCGCAACGTGACGCGCACGCGCCTGATCAAAATCGGTGAACTGGCGGTGAACAAGCGCCGCCCAACGGAGAACGTGCAGGGCGAGCGCTTGATGCAGCTGTCGATTTAGCTCACTAGATTGCAATGCAGCGCGTTGTCGTGGCTGCGTTCCAGGCTGTGCAACACCTGGAACGAGCCGAACGTCACGGTTTTCGCCTGATGGGCGCGGATCAGTTGCCAGAAATCCTGCTCGCCGCTTTCAAAACCCTGAAACGCAGCTTCCCCCGCCTCACGCGATTGCCATTGCAGGTAATTGAGCACCCGCCGGCCATCGTCGCTGGCCTGGATGCTCGCACTGAGAAAACCGCTGTAACGCTGGGCCAGGCGTTCGGTCTGTAACGACAGCGCCGACACCAGGGCGGCCTGTTGATGGGGTTCGATCTCGAATTCGATCAATTGGGTGAAGCTGCGATTTTTCTCTGGCGCTTGCATGAAGAGTCCCCACTGACGTGTAAGCCGGATCTTGCGATCCGAAGGCCTGCAGGGTAAAACCTCGAGTTAACTAGAGGTCAAGGGACATTTTTCACATGATCACCTCGCAACAACTGCATAAAGAGCTCACCGTCGGCCAGGTCGCCGCCCGCAGCGGCGTGGCGGTCACGGCGCTGCATTTTTATGAAGCCAGGGGTTTGATCAAAAGCACGCGCAATCAGGGCAACCAGCGACGTTATCCACGGGAAGTGTTGCGGCGGGTGGCGTTGATCAAAGTGGCGCAGCGCTTGGGGATTCCGCTGGCGGAGATTGGCGAGGCGTTGAAAACCCTGCCGGATAACCGCGCTCCGACGGCGGCGGACTGGAAGGTGTTGTCGGCGCAGTGGAGCCGGGAGCTGGATGAGCGAATCAATCAGCTGACCTTGCTGCGGGACACGCTCAATGGCTGTATTGGCTGTGGGTGTTTGTCGATGGAGGCGTGTCCGTTGCGTAATTTTGGTGATGTGTTGGGGGATCGGGGGCCGGGGGCGCAGCTGTTGGAATCGGGGACAGATCCGGAATAGGCGGCGCGCCATTCGCGGGCAAGCCTCGCTCCTACAAAAGCACCGCCGTACCTGTAGGAGCGAGGCTTGCCCGCGAAGACGTCCTCAAAAATGGCCGAAGATCAGAAGCCCGGCGCAATCTGCCCTTTGTAGCGGGTCAGGATGAACTGCCGCACTTCATCGGAATTCAACGCTTTGGCCAGTTTCTGCAAACCCGGGTCGTTGATGTTGTCCGGGCGGGCCACCAGGAATTCGATGTACAGGCTCTTGCCCTTCTCGACGATCAACGCGCTGTTGGTGTCGATCCCCGCTTCCAGAGCGTAGTTGGCGAACACAAACGCCAGGTCCACCTGACTCACCGAACGCGCCAGCAACGCACCTTCCAGTTCACGAATCTTCAAATGCTTCGGGTTTTCGGCGATGTCGCGCTGAGTCGCCAGGGTGTTGCTCAGGTCCTTGAGCTTGATCAACCCGGCCTCGTGCAGCAGCACCAGTGCGCGGCCAGTGTTCACCGGGTCGTTGGGGATGGAGACGGTGGCGCCATCCTTCAGTTCGGCGATGTTTTTGATCTTGGTCGAATAGGCCCCGAACGGTTCGATGTGCACACCGACCACCGGCACCAGATCGGTGTGACGGGTCTTGTTGTAGTCATCGAGAAACGGCCGGTACTGGTAATAGTTGGCGTCGAGGTTCTTCAGGGCAAGCTGCTGGTTGGGCTGGATGAAGTCAGTGAAGACCTTGATGTCCAGGTCCACGCCTTCCTTGGCCAGGGTGGGTTTGACGAACTCGAGGATCTCCGCGTGCGGCACCGGCGTGGCGCCGACGGTGAGTTTTTCGTTGGCGTGAACGCTCAACGACACAAGGGCAGCCAGAATGGCCAGGGTCTTTTTCATGTTGTGCTCCTAGGCAGATTGAGTGGCCGTCGTGGGGCGGACGTGAGGCCTGAGTTTTTTTGTTGAGTCGAATGTTTATCGTCGGCTGTAGCGCGCCACCAATCGGTCGCCGGTCATTTGCAGGGCCTGGACCAGGATCAGCAAAAGCACCACGGTGACCACCATCACGTCGGTCTGGAATCGCTGGTAACCGTAGCGGATCGCCAGGTCGCCCAGGCCACCGCCGCCAATCACCCCGGCCATCGCCGTGTAATCCACCAGCACGATGGCGGTGACAGTGACCGCCGCCAGCAACCCGCCGCGAGCCTCGGGCAACAAGGTGTGGCGGATGATTTGCCAGGTGGTGCCGCCCATGGCCTGGGTCGCTTCCACGACGCCGCGATCGACTTCGCGCAAAGCGGTTTCCACCAGCCGCGCGAAGAACGGCGTGCAGCCAACCACCAGCGGCGGAATGGTCCCCGGCACGCCCAGCGAAGTGCCGACCAGCAGCGTTGTCAGCGGAATCAACACAATCAGCAAAATGATGAACGGCAGCGAACGCAGCATGTTCACGATCACCGACAACACCCGGTAAACGCCGATGGCTTCGTGCAACTGGCGCTTGCCGGTGAGGAACAGCACTACCCCCAGCGGCAACCCCAGCAGCACAGTAAAACCGAGGGCGGCGCCCAGCATGCTCAAGGTGTCGAGACAGGCCTGGCCGATGTCGGCCCAGTAAATGTTCTTGAACCATTCGGCCATGATCAGGACCAGTCGTGGCGCGGCGGTTTGACGCCGTTGAGCAGCCAATTGCCGACCACGTGGTATTTCCAGCGCACCGGGTCATGCAGGGTGTGCACCCGCGCATTGCGCCAGTGCCGGTCGAAGTTGTGCTTCTTCAAGGTCGAACGGGTGCCACCGAGTTCGAACAGTTTGTTGGTGGCTTCGATGGCGATTTCGGTGGTCAGCACTTTGGCTTTGGCCACCGCGAGGGACGCTCGGGCGACGTTGTCTTCATCGGGTGCCGGGCGCGCCGCATCCAGCGCCCAACCGGCGCGTTCCAGCAAGGCTTCGGCTGCTTCCAGGCGAATCTCCAGGCCACCGACCTGAATGATGGTCAGCGGATCTTCACTGGCTTTTTCCACACCCGCATCGATCCACGGCCGGGCGAATTGCTGCACGAACGCGATGGTGTCACGCAGCGCTGCGCGGGCGATGCCGGCGTCGATGGCGGCGGTGGTCAACTGCGCGAACGGGCCGGCCAGGGTCGGGCTTTCATAGGAACGATACGTCGGGAACACGTTGAACGCCGGAGCGTGCAGGTCCTCGGCCAGCACCGTGCCGCTGGACGTGGTGCGCTGACCGATGCTGTCCCAGTCGTCGACGATCACCAGCCCTGGAGTGCCGCGTTCGACGAAGGACAACTGGCCCCTCTGCTCTTCATCCAGCGCCAGCACCGCCAGCCAGTGGGCGTAGAGCGAACCGGTGCAATAACCCTTGCGACCATTGATCACATGCCCGTCGCCATAACGGCGAATGGTCGCCTGAATGTCCTGCACGTTTTTGCCGCCGGTTTCCGACAGCGCATTGGCAAAGCGATGACCTTGCAGCGCCAGGCCGAAAAAATGTGCCTGCTGCTCGGGCGAGCCTTGCAGGCGGATATCTTCCAGCAGGCAATAGTGGTTTTGCGGGATCTGCCCCAGGGACGGATCGGCCGCCGAGATGATCGCGATGACCTGCGCCAGCACCGCGTAGGACACCTGCGCGCCACCAAACTCCTTTGGCACGCTGATGCCCCACAAGCCACTGTTGGAATACAGGTCGACGATTTCGGCGGGCACCTGGCGCGTACGGTCGCGCTCGGCGTCCTGCTCCAGCAAGACCGCGGCGACGCGCTCGGCCACACGCAAGGCTTCGGCTTCATCGGCGATCCGATGGGCGGCCGGCGGGTTGATCGGATAAACGGCAGATTCAGGCATACAAGTCTCTCGGCAACAGTGTTTACCGGAGGACATTGCAGCTTCTGTGCCTGACCGCCCGGCCCCGTGTTTTCGGGCAGTTTCGGGGGTTTCAACGGTTATTCAGTGAGAAACCCGAGCATTCTGCTGCTTCACTGTTTATGGCCGAACAGTGGAGCTGCTGCTCGTCGGGCACTCGGATGCGTAAAAGGCGCTGGCCTATAGTTATCCGGTCGGAAACCGGCGAAGGACTACCTTCAATTCAACAATAGACAGGGAGAATCGTCATGAGCGTCAAACCCATTCCAGAGGGTTATCACAGCATCACCCCTTATCTGGGCATTCAAAAAGCGGTCGAAGCCATCGAGTTCTACAAGAAAGCCTTCGGCGCGACCGAAGTCATGCGCCTGTCCATGCCCGACGGCAGCATCGGCCACGCCGAACTGCGCATCGGCGACTGCCCGATCATGCTCGGCACGCCGTGCGATCAGGGGCCGTTGAGCAATCCGGACAAGTCACCGTCCGTGGGCTTGCACCTGTATGTGAATGATGTGGACAAGTCCTACAAACAGGCGATTGCGGCAGGCGCCACGGTGGTGTCCGAGGTCAAGGATCAGTTTTACGGCGACCGTTCGGGGACGTTGAAAGATCCGTATGGGCATTTGTGGTTTCTGGCCACGCGCAAGGAAGATTTGACCCAGGCTCAGATTGAGCAGCGGGCCAAGGAGATGTTTCAGCAGGGTTGAGATTTTCAGTGCTTGATCCGGCCTCTTCGCGGGCAAGCCTCGCTCCTACAGGTCCGGTTGTGCTTTTGTAGGAGCGAGGCTTGCCCGCGAAGGCGGCCTCCGAGACAACACACTTCATGAACAAGCGCACCACGCTTTGCGCCTTGCCGTAGTCGCCGAACAATTTCAGGATGCAGGCAACTACAACAAGGAGTCATCCCATGTTCGCCGGATTCCTCAAAGACCAGCGCCACGTCAACGGTGTGGACATTGCCTACCGCATCGGCGGCAGCGGGCCGGGCCTGCTGTTGCTGCACGGTCACCCGCAGACCCACGTCATCTGGCACAAGGTTGCCGAACAACTGGCCGCGCACTTCACCGTAGTCGCCGCCGACCTGCGCGGTTACGGCGACAGCGGTAAACCGCAGGCCAACGACCACCACACCAACTACTCCAAACGGGAAATGGCCAAGGACAGCATCGAGCTGATGAAGTCCCTGGGCTTCGAGCAGTTCTCGGTGCTCGCACACGACCGTGGCGCCCGGGTTGCCCATCGCCTGGCGCTGGATCATCCGCAAGCCGTGCAACGCATGGTGTTGCTCGACATCGCACCGACGCTGTCGATGTACACGCAAACCAATGAAGCCTTTGCCCGCGCCTATTGGCACTGGTTCTTCCTGATCCGCCCCGCTCCGTTGCCGGAAACCCTGATCGAGGCCGATCCCGAATCCTATCTGCGCAGCGTGATGGGCAGTCGCAGCGCCGGGCTCAAACCGTTCACCGCCGAGGCCTTTGGCGAATACCTGCGTTGCCTGAAACAGCCGGGCACCGCACGCGGGATCTGCGAGGACTACCGGGCCAGCGCCAGCATCGACCTGGATCACGACCGCGCCGACATCGACGCCGGCCGTCATCTGAACTTGCCGCTGCTGGTGCTGTGGGGTGCCGAAGGCACGGTCGGGCGCTGCTTCGAACCGCTCAAGGAATGGCAACACGTGGCCACCGACGTGCGCGGCAAAGCGCTGCCCGCCGGCCATTACATCGCCGAAGAAGCCCCCGAGCTGCTGCTCACCGAAGTCCTGGCTTTCCTGCGCTGACAGCCGCGCCGTACTGATCTGAATCCACTTTCCGCCGCAGGCCGTCACTGGCCTGCGCGGGATCGTCATGCCCAAAAACCGTCTCGAGATAATAAAAATGACCATCAAGAAACTGCTGGGAACCCTCTACGTGCAGGTGCTCATCGCCATCGCGCTGGGCATTGTGATCGGCCATTCCTGGCCGCAGATCGGCATCGACCTCAAGCCGTTGGGTGACGGTTTCATCAAGCTGATCAAGATGATCATCGGCCCGATCATCTTCTGCACGGTGGTTTCTGGAATCACCAGCATGCACGATGTGAAACAGGTCGGCCGGGTCGGTGGCAAGGCGCTGCTGTACTTCGAAATCGTCTCCAGCCTTGCGCTGCTGATCGGCCTGCTGGCGGCGCATGCGCTGCATCCGGGCGCGGGGTTCAACATTGATGTGAAGACGCTGGATTCGTCGGCGATTGCCGGTTTTGTCGGTCAGGCCGAACACGGCGAAGGCATCACCGGCTTTTTGCTGCACGTGATTCCGACGACTTTTTTTGATGCCTTCTCCAAGGGTGAAATCCTGCCCGTGCTGTTTGTCTCGGTGCTGTTCGGCATTGCGCTGGTGATGGTCGGTGAAAAGGGCCGGCCACTGGTGAACGTGATCAATCAGGCCAGCGAAGTGTTCTTCCGCATCGTCGGCATCATCAGCCGCGTCGCGCCGATCGGGGCGTTTGGCGCGATTGCGTTCACCATCGGCAAGTACGGCCTCGGCTCGTTGCTGCCGCTGTTGAAGCTGATTGGCACGTTCTACCTGACCGCGCTGATTTTCATTGCGTGCGTGCTCGGCAGCATTGCCCGTTATGCCGGCTTCAGCATTTTCAAACTGCTGGCGTACATCAAGGCAGAACTGTTGATCGTACTGGGCACCAGCTCTTCGGAATCGGCGCTGCCGCAACTGATCCAGAAGCTTGAAAGCCTGGGCGCCTCCAAAGGCGTGGTGGGGATTGTCGTGCCGACCGGCTACACCTTCAACCTGGACGGCACCAACATTTACATGACGCTGGCGGTGCTGTTTTTGGCCCAGGCGACCAACATTGACTTGAGCCTGGAGCAGCAACTGACCTTGCTGGCCGTGGCGATGCTCACCTCCAAAGGCGCGGGCGCGGTGGTCGGTGCGGGGTTCGTGGCGCTGGCGGCGAGCCTGGCCGTAGTGCCGACCGTGCCGGTGGCGGCGATGGTGCTGATCCTCGGTGTCGACCGTTTCATGGCCGAATGCCGATCCCTGACCAACATCATCGGCAACGCCGTCGCAGCGCTGGTGGTGGCCGCCTGGGAAGGTGAACTGGACCGCAGCAAGATGGCGCCGATTGCCCTCAAACGCGGGCGCCACGCTCGGGCGGCAGCGGCGGCGGCCAAGCTGTCTGCTGAGTAAGTCGGCGTTCACACCGATGCTATGCTGGCGGCTCATGCCGCCAGTGCCCGTTCTGTCATGACCACCAAGAAAGACACCGTGCCCCTGCCCGAAGACCTGCGTGTATTACTTACCGTCATTCGTAAAAGCGGTTTCGCCGCCGCAGCGGATGAACTGGGCCTGTCGCCCGCCTACGTCAGCAAACGTATCCAGATTCTCGAAACCACCCTCGGCACGCGCCTGCTGCACCGCACCAGCCGCCGCATCGCCCTGACAGAGGACGGTGAGCGCGTGCAGCGCTGGGCGTTGCGGATTCTCGATGATTTCCAGCAACTGCACGACGAACTCTCCGACGCCCACGACAGCCCTCGCGGGCGTCTGCATTTGTGCAGCAGTTTCGGCTTCGGGCGCAATCACGTGGCGCCGGCCCTGTCACTGCTGGCCGAACGTTACCCGGACCTGGAGATTCGCCTCGACCTGTTTGATCGGGTGGTGGACATCGTCAACGAAGGGTTCGACCTGGAGATCCGTGTCGGCGATGACATCCCCGGCCAGCACATCGGCCGGCGGCTGGTGAGCAATCGGCGGGTATTGTGCGCGGCGCCCGGTTATCTGCAACGCCACGGCACGCCGCAGACGCTGGGCGATCTGGAGCAGCATCATTGCCTGGTGATCAAGGAGCGCGACAACGCCTTCGGCATCTGGAACCTGGAGCACGACGGGGCCCAGGAAAGTGTGCGGGTCAGCGGACCGTTGTCGTCCAATAATGGCGAGATTGTCTTGCAGTGGGCACTGGATGGGCGCGGGGTGTTGTTGCGGTCACTGTGGGATGTGAAGCCGTTGCTGGAGCAGGGGCGATTGGTGCAGGTGCTGCCCGGATACACCCAGAGCGCCAACGTCTGGGCGGTGTACCCGACGCGGCTGGCGTACTCGGGGAAGTTGCGCGCGTGTGTGGAGTTTTTGCAGGAGCATTTCAAAGGGTTGTCGGTTTGATTTGCGGTGTATGGGCGGGCCTCTTCGCGGGCAAGCCTCGCTCCTACAAAGTTCGCGCTGACCTGTAGGAGCGAGGCTTGCCCGCGAAGGCGATTTCAGCTCAGCCAGGGGTTGGCGGTCAGGTGTTGGTGTTCGAAGGCTTTGATTTGTTCGCTGCGCTGCAAGGTGCTGCCGATGGCGTCGAGGCCCAGCACCAGCGCGGTTTTGCGCAGGGTATCGATTTCGAAGGGGATGACCTCGCCTTGAAGACGAATCTGCTGCGTTTCCAGATCAACGCTGATCAGCGCCGTCTCTGGCTGACTGACCACTTGCCCGAGCCGCTGCAACACGGGCTCATCCAGCGTAACCAGCAGCACCCCGTTACGCTGGCAGTTGTCATAAAAAATCCCCGCAAAACTGCTGCCGATCAGCGCGCGGATGCCCATCTGCTTTAATCCCCAGACCGCATGTTCGCGGCTCGACCCGCAGCCGAAATTCGGCCCGACCACCATGAAACTCGCGCCCTGCCATGCCGGTTGATTGAGCACGAACGCCGGGTTGGGTTGGCCGTCAGGCAAAAAACGCAGATCAAAAAACAAACCCCGATCCAGCCCGGAACGGTCGATGCCCTTGAGAAACTGTTTGGGCATGATCACGTCGGTGTCGATGTTGGCCGCGAGCATTGGCGCGGCTTTGCCGCTGACTTGAGTGAAGGGTTGCAGGCTCATGCGCGGGCTCCAAAGTGACGGATGTCGGTCAAGCGGCCAGTGATCGCCGCCGCAGCGACCATCGCCGGGCTCATCAGGTGCGTACGGGCACCGGCGCCCTGGCGGCCTTCGAAATTGCGGTTGGTGCTGGAGGCGCAGCGGTCTCCCGGCGCCAGCACGTCGTCGTTCATCGCCAGGCACATCGAGCAGCCGGACTGGCGCCACTCGAAACCGGCGTCGATAAAAATCGCCGCCAGGCCTTCGGCTTCGGCTTGATCGCGCACTTCGGTGGAGCCCGGCACGATCATCGCCCGCACGTGTTCGGCGACACGTTTGCCGCGCACCACGCTGGCGGCGTCGCGAAGGTCTTCGATCCGGGCGTTGGTGCAGGAACCGATAAACGCGTGGCTGATGACGATGTCACTCAGCGGCATGCCCGCTTCGAGGCCCATGTAAGTCAGGGCGCGGCGCATGTCCTGGCGCAGGATCAGGTCGCTGATGTCTTGCGGGTCCGGCACGCGGGCGCCGATCGGCGAGGCCTGATCCGGGCTGGTGCCCCAGGTGACCATCGGTTCCAGCGCGCTGGAGTCCAGCGACACTTCACGGTCGAACAGTGCGTCGGCATCGCTGTGCAAGGCGCGCCATGTCTGCACCGCTTGCTCCCACAGCACACCTTTGGGCGCGCGGGGTTTGTCCTTGAGGTAGGCGAACACTTTGTCGTCCGGCGCCATGAACGCCCCCCGCGCGCCCGCCTCCACCGCCATGTTGCAGATGGTCATGCGCGCTTCGACGCTCAGTGCATCGATGGTCGAACCGCGAAACTCGATGGCGTAGCCCGTGGCTCCGGACGCGCCGATCCGGCCGATCAGCGCCATGATCACATCCTTGGATGTCAGCCCCGGCGCCAGCTCACCGTCCACCGTCACGCGCAGGGTTTTCAAGCGTTTGTAGACCAGGGTCTGGGACGCCAGCAGGTGTTCGATCTCCGACGTGCCGATACCGAAACCGAATGCGCCGAGGGCGCCATAGGTGGTGGTGTGGCTGTCGCCTGCGGCAATCACCATGCCCGGCAGGATGAACCCCTGTTCGGGAGCGATGACGTGCTCGATGCCCTGGCGTTTGTCGAGGATGTCGAGCAATTCGATGCCGAAGTCCCGGCAGTTTTCCGCCAGGTACGACACCTGCCGCGCACCGCCGGCGTCCGGCATCGCCGCAATGCGCTTGGGTGCCGTGGGGTTGACGTGATCGACCACCGCCAGCGCGGTGCCGGGGCGCCAGACATCGCGCTTGGCGTCGCGCAAACCGCTGAAGGCTTGGGGGCTGGTGTATTCGTTGATGACCTGGCGGTCGATGTACAACAGGACATGGCCCTGGTCATCGAGGCGACACACCGTGTGGGAATCGATGTGTTTGTCATAAAGGGTTCTTGCTGAAGTCATGGGGATATTCGCTCAGGCTCGCGGGTTTCAGGCGTCTGCGCCCCATCTTAGGCAGTCGCCTGGCCCCATCAATGGCCGGAGAGTGATCCCTTGGAACATGGTTCGTGTTGGATCAAGGCAGCACCGCAATTCGAAATGAATGCAAATACCCTGTGGGAGCGAGCCTGCTCGCGATAGCGGTGTGTCATTCAACATTGATATCGACAGAAATACCGCTATCGCGAGCAGGCTCACTCCTACAGGGTTTTGCGTTCGCAGGAATACGAAACATTTACTTTCATATCGAGGTTCGGGATTTCTGATTCTCATTCGTCTTATATAGATGCAGGCGGTTCGCGTAGGCAAAAGCCACGACCGCACTTTTCATGGACCCCACGCTGGGAAGCCCGCAGCAGAGGCCCTCTCATCGATACAAGACCTTAATCATGTCGAAGAAATCCCGCTCAAAACTCTGGTTTCTGGTCCACAGCTGGCTGGCCCTGCCCATCTGGTTTTTTGTGCTGATCGTCTGTGTGACCGGCACACTGGCGGTGATCAGCCAGGAAATCGTCTGGCTGGCCAACCCGCAAATGCGCGCCAGCCAACCTTCCGACAATGCGCCTCTGTTGAGCTATGACCAGCTCATTGCCGCGATCAAGCAGGCCGAGCCGCAGATCCTGGTCGAGAGCATCAGCCGACCTGACGAAACGCATTTCGCCCTGGACGTGGAAGTGACCTATCCCGACGGCCGTTCGGTGGTGGTCTACGTCAACCCGTACAGCGGCGTGATCCAGGGCACGGCTCCGCAATTCAACTTCAGGGCCTTCACCCGCGCCTTGCACGGTTGGTGGCTGGTGCCGTTCACCAATGGCTACAGCTGGGGCTGGTACCTGGTGTCGTTTCTCAGCCTGCCGCTGCTGGCTTCGCTGATTACCGGGCTGGTGGTCTACAAGAAGTTCTGGAAAGGGTTTCTGCGACCGACCCTGCGCCTGCGTCACGGCGCGCGGATTTTCTGGGGCGACTTTCACCGCCTCAGCGGCATCTGGTCGATCTGGTTCATCGCGGTGATTTCCGTCACCAGCACCTGGTTCCTGATCGAAGCGTTCATGTTCGATAACCAGATCACGATTTCCACCGCCCCGGTGGCGCCGGTGGTCCCGCGTGAGAGCGTGCCCCTCACCGCCGACGGCTCGCCGGCACCGATGATCAGCCTGGAAACGGCAATCCGTGAAGCGAAGGCACGCATTCCCGGCCTCGAAGACAGCTTCATCAGCCTGCCCGCCAATGCCTACAGCTACCTCTCGGTGGGCGGCCGCAGCTGGTATCCGCTGATGTTCCAGACTGCCGAAATCAACCCATATACCGGCGATGTCGCCGTGACCCGCCTGCTTTCGGACCGCTCGGGCCTGGAGCTGGTGACCGAATCGATGCGGCCGCTGCACACCGGCGATTTCGGTGGACTCTGGATCAAGCTGATCTGGTTCTTCTTCGGCCTGCTCCTGAGCATGATGGTCCTCAGCGGCCTGCTGATCTGGACCAAGCGCACTGCGTTGGCCACCGCTAACGCCCTCAAGCGCAGCAACAAACGTCCTCGCGCTGCCGATGCCACTCACGTCACGAGCCACGACACCACGGAGGTCAGCCAATGAGCCTGTTCGCCGCCGAAAAACCGGGGTCCAGACTGAGCCGCTTCTGGCACAAATGGCGCTTCCACATCAACGTTTTGCTGTTGCTGGTGCCGCTGGGTTTCATGCCCAAGTACTTTGCCGATGCCGCGCTGTTTCGCGGGGACACCGGCCTGGGCGAGCGGGAAATCGGTGAAGTTCAGGTGGGGCCGTGGAGCCTGCGCCTGGCGGAACTTCGCAACGAAGCACCGCGGCCCGATGGCCCGGCCGGTTACATGAAGAGTTTCAACGCGGCGCTGTGCGACAGCTGCCGCGAGCAGGTCAAGGCGACTTACCTGCGCATCGGCAAACCGCGCAGCCTGCGCGCCGCCGGGGTGATTTTCTTCGGCACGCCCTACCGCATGGGCGCCATGCTGCCGATCCCGGAAAAAACCAAGGCCGACGCCGAGCTGTGGATCACCATGGAGGGCTGGGACGGCGCCATGCATCAAGCGTCCATCCCGCTGAGCCAGGCATCCCCCGCCACCCTCGAGTGGCTGAACAAACAAGGAGGCAAACCATGAGCAACGCATTTCGCCCTCTCCACGCCGCTTTGCTGGTGCTGTGCGCCGGCTTCAGCGCCAGCGCCCTGGCCCACAACCCGATGTGCGAGTGCAAGGCCATCGACGCCGAGCAGATCCAGTGCACCGGCGGTTTCTCCGACGGCAGCGGCGCACCGGGCGTGACCCTGGATGTGATCGGCTACGACGAAACCATCCTGGTGCCGGGCAAGCTCGGTGCTGATTCCAAACTGACCTTCAAGAAGCCCAGCGCCGAATTTTATGTGCTGTTCGATGCCGGTCCCGGCCACGTCGTCGAGATCGACCAAGCGGACATCCAGGCCCCATGAGTACGCCAACGACACACGTCGTCCGCCCGGCTGGTGCCGGCCATGAAACCCTGTATGTATTGCTGCTGTGCCTGATGATCCTGGCGGTCGCCGGTTCGGTGGTCGCCTGGCGTCACGAGTCCCAGGAAACCAGCACCGTCAGCAGCCATCAACTGGATGCCCGCCGCGACCTCAGCGCCTCCGAGCAAGGCATCTACGCCGACCTGCGGGTGACGCTGGACGAGATTCACCTGCTGCGTCAGGAACAGCAAACCCTGCCGACACCCGAAGCCCTGGCGGACGAAGGTTTTGCGCCGTTTGCCCAGGACGCCAGTTCCGTCAGCCGTGGCGCGCATGCCTGGCAATTGCTCGACGCCAAGGCGTATTTCGGCCAGAGCCAGTCGTCCGCCGTGGCCGGTTCGTTTCTGATGCGCCTGACCGCCGACGACGATGCGCCTGACATCTGGCTCAACCGTGCCGCCGACCTCAAAGCCCCGGCCGACCTCACGGACGCCGCGCTCGAAAGCGCCGGCTGGCAGCAGATCGTCGCGCAATTCGATGCCGGCGTGACCCGCCAGCACCGGCACTGAACCCTCGCCTTCACCCGAGAGAAGACCGCTTTCCCATGCCTATTTCATCTCAACGTTCATTCTTGCGGCCGCTGCTGATCGGCCTGCTTGCCTTGCTGCTGACGCCACTGGCCAGCGCCGACGAAGCCAAGCGCCTGCGCATCGGCATCACCCTGCACCCTTATTACAGCTACGTGGCCAACATCGTCGGCGACAAGGCCGAAGTGGTGCCGCTGATTCCGGCCGGCTTCAACCCGCATGCCTACGAGCCCCGCGCCGAAGACATCAAGCGCATCAGCGGGCTGGACGTGATCGTGCTCAACGGCGTCGGTCATGACGACTTCGCCGACCGCATGATCGCCGCCAGCGAAACGCCGAACGTGGCCGTGATCGAAGCCAACGAAAACGTACCGCTGCTGGCCGCCACCGGTGTTGCCGCGCGCGGTGCCGGCAAAGTCGTTAATCCGCACACTTTCCTGTCGATCAGCGCCTCCATTGCCCAGGTCAATAACATTGCCCGGGAACTCGGCAAGCTCGACCCGGCCAACGCCAAGACCTACACCCAAAACGCCCGCGCCTACGGCAAACGCCTGCGGCAGATGCGCGCCGATGCCCTGGCGAAACTGACCCAGGCGCCGAACGCCGAACTGCGCGTGGCCACGGTTCATGCGGCTTACGATTACCTGCTGCGCGAGTTCGGCCTGGAAGTGACCGCCGTGGTCGAACCGGCGCACGGCATCGAACCGAGCCCGAGCCAGCTGAAAAAGACCATCGATCAACTGCGCGAACTGGACGTGAAAGTGATTTTCTCGGAGATGGATTTCCCGTCCACCTACGTCGAGACCATCCAGCGTGAATCCGGGGTGAAGCTGTACCCGCTGTCGCACATTTCCTATGGCGAATACACCGCCGACAAGTATGAAAAGGAAATGACCGGCAACCTCAACACCGTGGTTCGGGCGATTCAGGAGTCTGGGCAATGACCGCTAAGGAAACACTCAGTGAATCCCCGGTGGGAGCGAGCCTGCTCGCGAAGGCGTCGAGTCAGCCGACATCATCGTTGAATGACACACCGCTATCGCCGGCAAGCCGGCTCCTACAGGGGGCGGGGCCGACGCTGGATTTTGCGGAGGTCAGTTTGACGCTGGGGCGCACGACGATCCTTGACCAGGTCACCTTCCAGGTTCAGCCCGGCAGCGTGCATGCACTGGTCGGCCCTAACGGTGGTGGCAAGAGTTCGTTGATCAAGACCCTGCTCGGACAAATGCCCCATCAGGGCCGCTTGAGCCTGCAATGGCCCGGCGAACCCGGCACCATCGGCTACGTGCCGCAAGCGCTGGAGTTTGATCGCGGCTTGCCGATGACCGTCGACGATTTCATGGCCGCGATGTGCCAGCGACGCCCGGCGTTCCTCGGGTTGAGCAAGCATTACGCGGCAGCGATTGGCGAAGCGCTGGAACGGGTCGGCATGCAGGACAAGCGCAAGCGGCGCATGGGCGCCTTGTCCGGTGGCGAGCGTCAGCGCGTGTTGCTGGCGCAGGGACTGATCCCGGCGCCGCAATTGCTGGTGCTCGATGAGCCGATGTCGGCCCTCGATGAGGCGGGCATTCAGGTGTTCGAACGGTTGCTCGGCGACTGGCGCCAGAGCGGGATCACCGTGCTGTGGATCGAGCATGATCTGGAAGCGGTCGGTCGACTGGCAGATCGCGTCACCGGGCTTAATCGCCGGGTACTGTTCGATGCCACGCCGAAACAGGCGCTGACCCCGGAACGTTTGCTGACCCTGTTCTCGACCCATCCACGGAGCGCTGTCTGATGAGTTACGAAGCCTTTCGCTTGATGGTTCAGGGCTGGGCGTCTTCGGGTTATCTGCCTGAGGCGCTGGCGTATGGATTTGTGGTCAACGCGCTGCTTGCCGGTTTGCTGATCGGCCCGGTGCTGGGCGGTCTGGGTACGCTGGTGGTGGTCAAGCGCTTCGCGTTTTTCTCCGAAGCGGTGGGTCACGCGGCGCTGACTGGCGTGGCCATCGGCATTCTGCTCGGCGAACCCTACACCGGGCCCTATGGCAGCTTGTTCGGTTACTGCCTGTTGTTCGGCATTTTGCTGAATTACCTGCGCAACCGCACGGGCCTGGCGCCAGATACCTTGATCGGCGTGTTCCTGTCGGTGTCGCTGGCGTTGGGCGCGAGCCTGCTGTTGATTCTGGCGGGCAAGATCAACGTGCACATTTTGGAGAACGTGCTGTTCGGTTCGGTGTTGACCGTCAACGGCAATGACTTGCTGGTGCTGGCCATCGTCGGTTCGCTGGTGATGGCGCTGGCCTTGCCGCTGTACAACCGCATCATGCTCGCCAGCTTCAACCCGCAACTGGCAGCGGTGCGCGGCGTGGCGGTGAAGACCCTGGATTACCTGTTCGTGATTCTGGTGACGCTGATCACCGTGGCGGCAGTGAAAGTCATCGGTGCGATTCTGGTGGGTGCGCTGTTGGTGATTCCGGCGGCGGCAGCGAGGTTGCTCAGCCAGTCGCTCAAGGGATTCTTCTGGTGCTCGGTACTGATCGCCACGGTCAGCACGTTGTGCGGGATTCTTGCGCCGATTGTGTTCGACCTGCCGATCCCGTCCGGCGCCGCGATCATTCTGGTGGCCGGTATCGCCTTCGCCCTCGCCGCCATTGCGCGCGGCGTCGTCCCCAGCCTGAAAGGGAACCTCGGATAAATGTCATTTTCTCTGCGTCAACTGACCCTGGCCGTCGCCCTGTGCGGGCTGGTCAATACCTCGTTTGCAGCGGACAGCGCCAAACCGTTGCATGTGCTGGCGTCCTTGCCGATCACTTATGGTCTGGGCGAAGTATTGCTCAAGGGCACCAACGTCAACCTTGAACGCGCGGCGCCGGCGAACCTGCCTGGCAGTCGTCAGACGGCTTACTTCACCGGGCGCGGCGCGCCGGCATTGGCCAAACTGGCGACTGACGCCGATGCGGTGATTGGTCTTCGTTCGTTGTGGGCGGATGATCCGCTGTACCCGATCGCCCGGCGCAGCAATATTCGCATCGTCGAAGTCGACGCCGCGCGCCCGGTGGACGGCGCCCTGCCCGGCATTGCCGTGCAGCCGGGCAACAAGGTCGATGGTTTGAACAGTCAGCCGTGGTTTTCCAGCAACAACATGGGGCGCATGGCGGATGTGATGGCGGCGGACCTGGTGCGCCTTGCTCCTGCTGCAAAGCCTGTGATCGAGGCCAACCTTGCGACATTGAAACAGCGCTTGCTCAAGTTCAGCGCCGACAGCGAAGCGCGGCTGGCCAGTGCTGACAATCTGAGCGTGATGAGCCTGAGTGATCACTTTGGCTACTTGATTGGCGGGCTCAATCTGGAACTGATCGGTCTCGATGCGCGGCCCGACGCCGAGTGGACACCGGAGGCGCTGAAGCAATTGGGTGTGACGCTCAAGGACAATGACGTGGCGGTGGTGTTGCATCATCGGCAGCCGTCGGACGCGGTGAAAGCGGTGATTGCCGAGGCCGGGAGCCGGTTGGTCGTTTTGAGTGTGGACGCGGCAGACCCGGTGGCTGAGCTGGAGGGGAATGTGGATTTGGTGATCAAGGGGTTGAGTGGGGCTTAGCGTCGGCTGGATCGCATGATCATTCTCTACGGTGGGCGTTACACAAATCCCCTGTAGGAGCTGGCTTGCCAGCGATGGCGGCCTGGTAGCCGACCATTTTCGTTCAGGTGTACATATCCATTGCTGCGGTAACGGCTGATATTGGTTTCGCTCTTACAGCGAGTCACTTGGAAAAGCCCCAAGTAACCAAGGGCTCTTGCCCCTTTCGTTCGGTGCCTCGCTAATGCTCGCCATGCCCTCGCTCCGGTCCTGCTCCGTGGGCCCGCCGCCATCGGCCATCCATGGCCGGGGGCGGCTAACCCGGCATCCATGCCGGGTTGCCCACTGCGCAGAACCTCCACTCGGCCTCTCGAGGGGGCGCTCAGATCAAAAGCTGAAGGCGAGCTAACGCTCGGCCTGATGAGTGGTGAAAATCAAAAGCAAACGCGACTCCCTGTAGGAGCGAGGCTTGCCCGCGAAAAGCGTCGGGACAACGCGTTCATTCAGACACCCCGCGTCATCGTTGACGTCCATCGCCAGCAGGCTGGCTCCTACAATTTTGAATCGTGTGAACCCAATCCCCGTGTAGGAGCCGCCCGCAGCAAGCCGGCTCCTACAGGGGAATGCGTCCGGTCATAGAGACAGGTCGGCTGGCAGGCCGCCTCGCTTTGGCTTTTGATTTTGCTTTGGATTTTGCTTTGGCTTTTGATCTGCCCCGTCGGGAGGCCGAGTGGAGGTTCTGCGCAGTGGGCACCGCGGCAAGGATGCCGCGGTAGCCGCCCCCGGCCATGGATGGCCGATGGCGGCGGGCCCACGGAGCAGGACCGGAGCGAGGGACCCCTGAGCCTAGGCGAAGGGCCGTACGTCAGGGGCAAAGCCTTTT